>DAWL01000088.1 GCA_002505935.1 Euryarchaeota archaeon UBA226
CCGTAGTGGATGCAACAAGTGGAGGTAGCCAGATGGTTGAATTGGTCCCAGGAATAGCTTGGAACCCGACCCTTAGGATTTCTATTCCCGATGATGCAGAAGGTAGTGAGAGCGGGCACCTAGTTCTCATGATGACTTTGGACGAGGACTCAAACATCTCTTTCAATTCGACTATTCCTGTTGAAGTATTGCGAACTCAAGGGCTCTCCATACAGGGCCCCGATGGATTACCTATTTCACACGGAAGTGGCAGAATAGGACATGATGCAAGCGCTTGGTTCCTCATCGAGAACCTTGGCAATGCACACGAGACGAGCAGCAGTATAACTTGGGATTTGAATGGCTGGCAGAAACAACCACGCATTGTTGATTCTAATGGTGCAGAGGTGAATTTAATCGAGTTACAACCAGGAGAAACGCGAGAGTTTGTCGCCATGGTTGAAGTGCCGACAGATTCCGTATCTCTAGGCGATTGGGTGACCAATAATCTCGAAATATGCATCGGCTCCAGTGAACAAACATTGTGCAGAGACATCGATTTCCGATTCACTGCAAATGGGGTCTCATTAAGCCCCCCACATATCAGGCAAGAACCTCAATTAGACAAAACTTGGGAAATCCAAGTGAGCAAACCAGGAGGTATTGACCTATCATGGGATCTAGGAGCAGCAGGCCTGCTCAAAGAAGGCTGGGTTTGGAGTGCCGAAGGAGACCTGCAAATCGTTGCTGGCATACTTTCGACTGTTGCCGGACCTTCACCTGCAAGCGGGTGGCTGAATCTGAGCATCCCAGGCACCACACCGCCAGATATTCATGTCGCCAATATCAGTTCAGCGGAGAGAGAGAATCACGATCTGAATCTATCCCTACATGTGCTGCAAGTACACCGTTCTGATATCACATTGAGTCAATCACTTCCTGAACCTTGGATGGTCAATGTCTCGTCTAGCGAGAATGATGAAGGCGACAGATTAATTCTCAGACTAGAGAATCCTGGAAATGGTCTCGACTCATTCTTGCTAGCAGGCGAAGTTGTACTGGATGAGAATCACACCTCTGATCCGGGAGTTACTTTCCTGATTTCAAACCCTGTGAGAAACCTGAGTGCGGGAGCAGTAGTACACGTCCCAGTAAATGTCAGTCTGCCACCTGAAATTCCAGCAAGAATTCCGCTGCAATTAAGATTCACATTGACATCATTGATGCTCCCTAGTGTATCAGATAGTGTCGATGTCACAATCCAAGCCAGACCTGACCATAGATGGCAATTGCAATTATCAGGCGATGAACAACGTTTGGCAGCACCAGATGAAGCAGTATCCTTCCAATTTAATGCCAGCAATGTAGGTAACAGTCTTGACCATCTTGAAATGGAACCTCAATTAGAACTGCAGAAGGTAGGTGAAGATTCCTCGCAATGGCAATTCAGCGGCAGTAGCCTTAGCAACATCCAAACTGGAGATTCGGGAGATGTTTGGGTTAATTGTACAGTTCCAAGCAATGCTTGGAATGGCACCGTGGCAATTGCCACTATATCTGTGGTGGCTGAAGACGTAGTCGTCTCAACGATTGAAGTGAGAATTGAAGTTTCCCACAAAGCAGATTGGGGATTCAACCTTTCAAACACCACGTTGGAAGTTTCTCCTGAAGGAGGAACCGTTAGTATAGTGGTAGAACAACGCGGTAATCTTCCAACCAGTCCTTGGTTCAGTCTAGTAATGCCCGAATGGAATCTGAGTTATCCGAGCAATGCGGAAATCATTTCGCCAGGTGATCAAACTACCTTGGATATCGAAGTGACTCCTCCAGAAGATGGCTTGGCTGGTCAAGTCAGCCTGCTGGTTATTCGTGCAAGGGAAAGCGACGGCAAAGGCCTTGGTCAAGTGACAATACCTTTGCGAATAGGAGCAGTTCACGAATTGGAACTACATGCGGAAGATGCATGGAAAGTGACTAGAGAAGGCGGAATCCCACTCGTTTGGTTTGAGAATACTGGCAACGCTCTGTCTAACATCCAAATCGAATTGGAAGGAGTTCCCGAGGGATGGGGGGTGAATGGCCCCTCAAACTTGGTAGTTGCAGCTGGTCAGAAATCTGGCCTAGAACTCGACCTTGATCCTGCTGATGATTGGGATGGTACAAATGTGCTGATTACGATCAACATAACAGCTGATGGAGGCATTCAGATGGAGCATGACATCAGTGTACAACTTTCCAATTCTTCTTGGAAAAACAGTCCATTACTAACCGGTTTGAGTGGAGATGAAATCGGCATTAGACTGTATGGTGAAGTAACTTCCATCAAATTGACTGGCGCTTCAATGCCTTTGCAGGCTGAAGGAGAATTATGGTGGTTTACACTTCCCGAAAATGCGGCAGATGTCCAAGTGGAGGTCACTACATCTCAAGGCGAAGAAGAGTTACAGTTGCGCGTAGAACCTATTCCAAAGACCAGTAGGAGTGTCTCTTGCAACATCAACAGTGGTGTTGCTGGAACTCTAGGTGCTACTAATCACAATTCCAGCGCCACATTGGCAGCTTGCACCATCGCCAACGGTAGTACTGCATTGAAAGCAACATTGATTCTATTAACAAATGAAGGAGACATAGTACAGTCTCAGATAATCAACGCCCCAGCCAATACAGCCGCCACATTCAACCTGAGCAGCCAAGGTTGGCAAGGAGAACCGGGCAATTTGATTCTAGAGGTAAGGGCCATAGATTCCCATGGTAGATTACTGTCTAGCGACACCTTGCCTATTACCATTAGAATGAGCGGTTGGAATATCGGCATAGCATATCTGGAAGAACGCTCGAATGGCGACATAAGGGTAGGAGTATTGCGAACCGATGAAGTAGAAAACGTCCTCGAAGGTGTTGATTGTAGGTTGGAAATGAGTTCAAACGAATGGAGTGGCACATGGACACTTGATGTAGTAAGTTCAGATTTTGCTCCGATTATCGATCTCCCAAGACCTGCTGTTGCTGATGGCGAGAGAGTAGATGTAAACGTCCATTGTGAGACGCCATTCGATATCGATGATAACGCCAGCGATGATAGCGATAGTATAGTATTGTCAAATCAAGAGATTGCTGAAGAAATGGAAGCCGGCATCATATGGGGGAGCGGAGTTGCTATCTTGACCCTATTCGCCCTTTGGTGGGGAGGACTGTTGATACCAAAAGCTCGAGATACCACAGTTGAACCTGAGAGGAAGAAGAAGACTGTAACAACAAGTCCAAGAAAAGAATCTGTGAAACAAGAAGCCACAGATGAAAGCCTGCACCTAGAAGGTTCAGATGAAGAAACTGAACGGATTTCCCTTATCGAAATCGAAAGTGCAACTAACGATGAAGAGAGTCCTACAGAAACAACAGATTCGGAACCTGGCGTAGATATCAGGCAACGTATCAAACAACTTCGAGCCTCAGCTAGAGAACAGGTAGAGGTGGCAGATGATGCAGATGATTTGGACAGACGCATTGATGAATTGTTCTCGCGCAGAAGCAAGGATTCTTGAGTAACTGAGTGGCCAACGATTCTGTGAGCGATGAGATCAGCATACTGAGCAAGGCTTCGACCTCTCCGTTCCACACTTTTGATGCAATTGATGGGGAACTAATGAATGCCCTGATTCAGGTCCTTGATACCTGTGAAGACGGGGATGATGGAGAATTACTCAAATTGTTCAACAGTGATTCACAATTTAAGGAACGCTTGCAAAACGAATCAATAGATAGTATCGAAGGACGGAATAATATCCCTTGGGATGATGCGACTATTCTGTGGATAGTATGTGCTCAAATCAAAGATGATGGAAGTCCTGTGCTCCTCGATAATGGAATGGCAAGAGACAGATTGGGGAGATTTCCGTGGGGTGATGGTTCGCCAATTTCTTATCTGCTCGAATACATGATAGAAGAAACGGGTAGTGGACTAGATAACCTACTGGAAAAACTGAATGCTGGTCTAAGTTATGCCACATTGGGTCATGAAAGATATGAATCCGGATTTGGAGGGCTCTCATTGATGGGATGGTTGAGCGAAGACGAAGTTGAGGAGATGAACAAGGTTCTGCTAAAGAGTTCTTGGGGCGTATCCTCAATGGAACCGCACGATGGTGGCGTGAGACAAATTATCAAACACCTTACAGTTATTCTGAAATCAGCGCGCGCAAAGAGAACAGGGATTCTGCTTCGAAGGCACGAATGAGCCACATGTTGAAACTATATTTCTCAGAATGTTTGATTGGTCAGGCGCTCAAACATTGATGCATACAATGCGGAAGTCCTGTCGATCATTGACTGTGGCAGAGCAGGAATAGGAGGTTCCTCCTCCCCATTTTCTCTAGCATCGTAGAGTTCCTTGTGGTGCCCATCTTCGATATAGTGGGCTCTTACAAATTCCTTTGAGAGTTGCACTATCTCTCCTCTTTCGTAAGCATCCTTGTCCCACCACCGGTCTTCATCAAGAGTTCCAAAACTATCTACCAAAATAGGTTCTCTTCCCTTACCCAATGCGAATTCTTTCTTTCCATCCACGTGAATCAATCCATTCAGAGCCGCCTCCCTCTCAATGATTGCATCGATTTTCAGGACAATATCCTTGATATTGTTCAATTCTTCAAGGCTCAATCCCGAAATCTCTAGCGCTTCCTCAGTATCAAGCAAACGGTCGAATGCTTCGAATTTCGTTGAGACTTCTACATAGGGCACTGGTAGTTTCACACCTTCCTCTAATTCTGTGCCAGGTGCAAAACCAAATTCCTCTGCTCCCACATCACCCTTAGCATACCTTCTCCACCCCGAGCCTGCAAGAAAGTGGCGACAGATAACTTCCAATGGTACGAAGACATTCTCCATGTCAGATGTAATGGCTCCAGGTTCTCTAATCACATCAAACCGTCTAGCTAAACAGCGGTCAGGTGCATTCATCTCAATCAGGTGAGTCTTGCAAACACCCTCGTTTTCAACTAATTTCAGCCAATGGCAAGATGTACGATTCAGACTCTCTCCTTTGCGGGGAATAAGACTTGGAATAATCTGATCAAAAACTGAAATCTGATCAGTATATCTGAATTCAATAATATCGGGGTCATCTGTAGACCAAACCTGCTTGACCTTTCCAGCGTAAAGTTGCTCTGCCATAACGCGCCACTTTCAAAAGACGTCCTTCAACGTTGCTTTAGCCAATTCAGTCTTGTATTGGCAGTTCTGGGGGAAAAAGGTGGGTTAAATCAATCCAAGAGCATCTTCAATTCTGTTCAACTCCGGACCTGTTGTCTCTTTGCCAGTAAAGGCTCCTGTATCAGAACAAACCATTCCAGAACCAATGAACGGTGAGCCCCGGGCGACAGTACCAACCATTGGCGGAATATCCAACACCTGCTTGATTACTTCAACCTCCTCAGAACGTACGTCAGGGTGCAATAAAATTCCCTTTGAGTTTGCTACTGCAAGACTGCCAACAATAGCCTGTCCTGCAACAGTAGTACATGCAACATCAGTTTTCATCACTTCACCAAGTATCGCCAATCCCTCGTCAGGTAATTCAGGGCTTGCTATCACTCCATCATCAGTACAAACGAGAAGATTACCCGCAGTATTGATTCCACTCTCCATGACTACCACATCTCCATATGAAGTCAAAATTTCCACATCCTCTTCAGTAGCAAGATCAGCTACTGCAAGGCCGTGATTATTACCTGCGAGTAGGCTTCCAATCAATCTTGAACCACCTATCAACAGTCCCTTAGACTCCAATCCCAATGTCGACTCAAGAGTCTCAACAACATCCTTCTCCAATTCTAAAGGATGAAATATCGTTTTGCCAACTACGGCGACGAATACTCCGATTTGATCAGAGCCAAAAACATCACCTGTTGCAATACCCATACGCGTCGCCTGCTCAGTTGCTGCCCAATGGAGATACTTCTTCATCCTATGGATGAGAAAATCCCGCGCTGCACAGATGCTTTGGAGTTCAAACCTTGCTCTCGCTAAAGGCTTGAAGGTTCGGGGAGGGGATTCGAGGAAAGAAGAGGGGCACAGTGACCGACGTTCCCGTGGGCTCTCGCACCACAGTACAAGAACGGACGCAGGAGGGCTTGACTTCCGGGTTCGGAATGAGACCGGGTATACTCCTCCGCTATGACCGTGCACCCAACTTCTCTCGAATCGGATACGCGACAGAGTCGCTTGCTTTATTGATCAATAGGTAAGTCCTGTTAGACGAAGGATGCTCGCTTCTGAAAAAGAAAAAGATGCTCGGGCGATTAGTACTGCTGGACTGAACACGTCGGCGAACCTTCGTGCTTACATCCGCAGTCTATCAAACTCGTCTTTTACGAGTGCCCTGAGATGTCTCGTTTTTGGGGTGGCTTCGAGCTTAGATGCTTTCAGCTCTTATCCATTAGGGCGTAGCTACCCAGCATTGCCTTGCCAGACAACTGGTAAACCAGTGGCCCCGAGTCCTCGTTCCTCTCGTACTGAAGGACCCCTTCCATCAGACATCTGAAACACTTCTACCGCCAAGCAACAAACCTGTCTCACGACGGTCTAAACCCATCTCACGATCCC
>DAWL01000180.1 GCA_002505935.1 Euryarchaeota archaeon UBA226
CCTGGCAAAGTTCTGATGGCTCCCGAAGGTGGTAATACCTCAAAATTGGAATCACAATCAGGTTTGCTCAAATCTATGCGTAGCCCCATATCAGTGCCATTCGATACCTCTGCAGTCCACTGTACCAACCTTCCATGTGAATCTCGAACGGGGATTCCATTTGCACCAAATGTATCTCCTGCTTGGAATGTATCGCTCTCAGAACCCTTGTCTGCAGCCCTCTTCAATTCATCACCTGCATCTGCCTCAACCACATATAGCCAAGGTAGGTCAGGATCATGATTCACCACATTTCCTTCCATATCACCGACGTTGATGTTCTGCACACTTACTAATAATCCATGGCCAGGAAGACGTGTATCAAAACCACTAGCACCTCTGTGTTCCATCCACAGCCACTCACCTTCTGCCAATTTCATACGGTAAGTCTGGCCTCCCGTACTGATTGGAAGCAACTCGAAACCAGTAATGCTACAGATTCCTGATGTATCACTCCAGTCATCATCTGAAATCTCAAGATGTCTATCGATACCCAACAACTCCATCGATGCCGCCATGGGTAGGGCTGGAACTGCACCATTGCCATTCCAGTTTCCACTTGCCATTATGTCCCATTCCCCAACTCCATACCACGAATGAGAAACTGTTTCATCATGAACTGCATAAAGATCCAATGCCCCAATCTGATGCAACATCTCATGAATCATGGTGCCGCGATAATTCGATGACTTCAACGAGGCCATAGTGTAGTGGTGAACTTTCAAACCACCTGATACAGGCACTGGTTCCATCAATGGACCAAAGTGACTCCAAATGCGGTTACTGGAACCAGAGCCGTCTTCTTGAGGAGTCGCTGTATGAAGTATCAACAAACGGTCGATTGAACCATCCCCATCGAGATCAAAATCATCCCAATCAATGCTGTGAGCGGTCTCTTCAACGACCTGCGCGGCCAATACTGCGGGTCCGCCTTCAGTTAGACCAACATCTCTGTCCCCATCCTGATCATGGCCATAATGCGTAGAAGGATGGGCCGCCCGAACAACTTCGTCGACGTAAGTTATCTCTAGACTACTGGCGCCTGCAGTCAACTGTTCGACATAACCTTGCGCTCCATCATCTCCATCTAGAAGCCTCTGAGCCTGAATGACATCCCTACCTAACTGTGCAGGTGCATCATCAAAATCAACTACTACAACCAACCATTTCTCATTCTTCTGCAAGGGAACAATACTTGCTTCATCAACAGGATTTACACTATCGCGAACCTCTTCAAAAAGAGAGTCTACAAATTCAGGATTGCTCCAACCTACTACGCCAAGAAGCAAGAACGCGGCAGCGATTGGTAGGGCGATACGTGCCTTCATAACAGGCTGTGGTGAAAGAACAACCGATAGAAGGCTTCTGCTCAAATGCTGTAATTTATGGGATTTGTGATTTAATTGTGAATCTCCACATCTGCCATTGAGCGCAACGATTCAGGTTCATCTACGCGTACAAAATACTCCTTCTTGTCGAGGACCAAGCCCCAAGGCATCTTTCGTCCAACATGCAACTTCCCTTCTCTGCTGATTGAATCTAAACGGCCTACAATATCTCCTTCGGGCCAAGGGTCGTTCAAACCTGCCATGGCAAATTGCAAATCCTTCGAAGATATTTCTCCATCGGGCCGACTTGCTGCAATATCTAGAAGAGATAATCCTCGCATTTGAATCGATAATGAATCCATGCTCTTCCTGAGATGTTCTGGTAATGGTGTTGAGTCACATCCCGTAATTATCACATCAGTCCATCTCTGCATCATGGCTTCTTGAATCAAAATATCTCTCTCTTCTGCCGACAAGCATAATGCTTGAGCAGTATGCTTCGCCATGCATGCAGAACCTGCATATTGGTCAGTGATAGTACAAGCTCCCGAACAATTACAATCTACAATTGCAATTCTCCTAAGTGCCGCCTGTGAATCAAGAATACCGTCTCCAGCAGGTAAAATCTGATCTCCTTGTAGAGCAGAAGAAAACGGCAAAAATGATACTTCAAGGACGATTACTGAGAATAACATCAGCAACATTCTGGGTCCTACTAAGTCAGCCGGAAGCAGGGCCCATATCAGTAATAGAGAGATTCCATGTAGGCGCCAACGCCACCAATTCAGAGTTGCTGCATTCAACAGGCCGGTCATTCCTGCAATCAATGAAGCCAACAAAGCCAAGATGAAAACCAATTCCACAGCAGCGATAGATAGTGAAAGACGAAGCAATTCAACCGCATCATATGCCGCACTTACGCCACTAGCATTACCTCCTGTATGCGCCCATAGGTACAATTTCGGTAAAGCGAAGAGTGTAGTCCCTAGAACTGTAGAAACTGCGAGAAGGCCACCTATACCAATGAAGCGACGCAACCAACGCCTTTCGCGCGGTAACAATCCCGGGCTGGCAAAGGAATGCATCTGCCAACAAATCAAGGGGATGATGCAAATTGTTGAGAGCAACAGAACTGACAACCAACGAATTGCCACCCATTCTGCAGGTGCATAGACCGACATACATTCCGCAACTGTACAAGGTGAAAGAATCTGCAGATAATGAGACAATATTTCATCTACCCACCAAATCCAAAACAAGGAAAATGCTAGCAAAGCAAACAACAGAAGGCCTGCCCTTCCAGTTAACTCGTCTAGATGCGAAGTCAATGGGCGGTTTGAGTCCGTGGACAAACTCAACTCGCTACGCATGAATGTTGCAAGAGCACTCAGGTCATGACCACTACGGTCACAACATGTCTTCTACTCTTACTGGAGCCTTGGCTTGTGAATAGGTTCGGAAGATACCGTATCCAGCCCACAATGCGAGCATACCCAATACAAGTGGCCAACCATATGGCTTACCAGTATTCAATGACCAAAAGAAGAGATAAGATAAGCCGATGAATAGAACCCCTCTACGAATACCCTGAGGTACGGCCAATCTCATGTCAAGATGTTCAGGTCCGCCTCCGAAGCGGCGTTCATAGAACTCACCTTGAACTACTGCAGCGATAATGATAATCGATAGAGTTGTCCAGTAGTACAGATTTCCATATTCGAAATAATTGTGCGCCAACTCCTCTTGCCGCTCAGCCTCCAAAGCCTCTGGATCGACTTCCTGCTTGAACAAGTTGTCATAATCTCCAACTGAGATGGTTCGCAGAGCAAGTGATTCATCATCCGAAACTGTTGCAGTTCCTGGCGCAGCGATACTGAAGGTCAATATGTTCCATGCATCTCCTTCATCAGCACCATTCTCTCCATTAACTGCATTTCCTACCAAGGAAAAGTGAATTACACCTACGTCGCTATCTGGAGCGGTCCAAGGTACTAGCCAGTCATTGCCTGATGAGGATTGGGAGACTGAATCGGGATCGCCCATAGCTTCCCTTACACCCTCTTCTTCAAGCACAGTGAATGTACCGCTACCTCTGTCAGAAAGTAGGAAACCACCCTCGGTATTACTATCATGAGATAGTGAAATTGTGAAATTGTAGGTCGCTCCAATTTCATAAGCCTGAGGGACTCCCTTAATCTTGACAATAACCGAATCTGACGCAACTCCTCCACCATGACAAGTACAACCAAAATCGATGGTAGGATCTTGCTCAAGATTGAGATTTGGCGGACCGTCGGGGTTAGCAATTACAGGTGCAACCAAAATCATCGATGCCGCGATGACCAGCAGTGCCTTCAGTACCAGACTCCTGATGCTGTCCACCTCATTATCTCTCGACCTGAGGGACGCCCTTGAAGGTTCGCACCTGACAATGAGATACAGCCCCTCATTACTTCATGACTTGCCCGAGGGGAATCGTTGAAATCCAAAGCCTTTGAGAGGAGGCCGGAGAACAACATGTGGCCATTCCAGAAGAAGGAGAAACTGGATTGGCTGAAATTGGATGACAGCAAGAAACATCTCTACTCGCAGAAATTGTATCGACGTATGTTATACGACCGGAATCCATTGCTAACTACTCTTGAAGACAAGTACAAAGCGAGGGAATATGTGCTTTCAAAGGGAGTTTGTAAAGTTCCAGAGTTGTTGTGGTGGTCAACTGAAAGACCAGTATCCATCCCATGGGAAGAACTTCCGGAGAGATACGTTGTCAAGACTAATCATTGGTCTGGAGATGGAATCTATTTCATTAACAATTCAGGTGTTCCAATCAAGGAAGTCGCTTCAGAAATGAGCATTGGGGAATTGTACAAAATTATTGAGAACGGTAGAGACCACAAAGGGAGAACAGTATCGAGAAATTGGATGGAGCGGAAATTGTCGCGTCTGCTAAAGAAAAAATACGCAATGAAACTGGAGTGGGCAACTCAACAGATATCACCAGCAGGTGTAATGATCGAAGGTATGCTGCTAACCGATGGTGCGCTTCCTGATGACGTCAAATTCCACGTATTCCATGGCAAAGTGGGATGGATTCAGATCGATGTAGGTAGGTTTACTGAACATCGACAATCGATATATCGCATTGATGGTAGTCGCATAGAACAATCAAATCCTAAATTCCCAGGGATAGATGAA
>DAWL01000186.1 GCA_002505935.1 Euryarchaeota archaeon UBA226
TAAAACTCGATTCAGTCGTCCTTGAAGACGGTGAAGTGGTTCGCCTGCCTGATAGAGAAACATGGTCATTCGACAGTAGTGGTTGCTTCGACGATGAATTATACACTACGGGACTGACCAGAACATGGTATTTGGATGGTGAAGAACTCGGAACTACAGCCATCTTCACTCTTGACAGAGAACAGATCACAAAGATGCACAACCTGAGATTTGTGTTAGTTGATGATGACGATAGTCAAACCACGATAAGCATGAAATTAGTTCTAGCCGGTTCTAGTTTCGACCCCCTGTCTAAGCAAAATGAGGACTCCACTCCAATGTGGCTACCACTCATTTTGGTCATCTCATTATTGTGTGCAGGTGCTTGGCTCATAAACAACCAAATCAATAACAAAAAGAGTGAAGTGAAGGTGGAAGAAATACCGTCTTGGAAGGAACAAAAAGGTATCAAGAAGTCTGAGACCGATAATGAGTGGTTTGACAACGCTTGAAGAACCCCGAGCGCTTCGGGCAACCATGTTCAGAGCAGAGGCGTTGACCGCTGGAGAGGGCCCTAGTATCTCTGATAGCGAGTATCGAAGCCGTCAACAAAGGCTCCTTGAAGGTCTTGAAGACGAAGATTTGCTACTAGTTGTAGGTAATCCAGAATCGGTTCGCAGCAATGACGTTCGATACCCATATCGAAATAGCAGCAATCTATTGTATCTATGCGGCTGGCATGAAGAACATAGTCTGCTAGCATGCCGTAAAGTAGATGGTAAATGGTCTGTTGAATTGTTTGTTCAACCAAATGATATTGTGAAAGAAATTTGGGAAGGAAGAAGGCCAGGTCTAGATGGTGCCGAGACATCATGGCCAATCGACAAGGCACATAGCATAGAGGACCTCGATTCTGTTCTCGGCGAGATGCTTTCATCTTGCACAAGAGTTCTCGTTAAAACAGGTCTCGACAAGAAGGTGGACAAACTAGTCATGCAAGCCTTGGAAAGCAAGGGTAGGGCGAGACAATTGTCTGGTGAAGGACCAATAACTATCGAAGACCCAAGCGCTAGAATTGCCGAACTTAGACTTCGAAAATCACCAGCGGAAATTGAAATGATGAAGTATGCATGTAAAGTCAGTGCCCAAGCGCACATCGAAGCGATGGAAAAAGCAGAGGATGGCATAGGCGAATGGCAATTGCAGGCGATAATCGAAGGATTCTTCCAATGGAATGGACAAACCTGGGCTTACCCCAGTATTGTCGGTTGTGGAGATAACGCAACAATCCTCCACTACCATGCAAACGACAAGGCTTGTCGAAAAGAGGAAGTGGTATTGATCGACGCTGGTTCAGAATACTGTGGATATGCTGCCGATATTACCCGTTCATGGCCGATAGGTGGAAGGTTCACTGAAGCCCAGAAAGAGATCTATCAAGTGGTCCTCGATGCCCAGAAGGCAGCTATTGATGCATGCATAGTAGGCGCACCATATGATGCGCCACATCACGCGGCTCGAAGACATCTAGCTCAAGGACTGATAGACCTAGGAATCAGTGAACAGAGTCTGGAAGACGCACTTTCAATGGGAGGAGATCTCGGCAAATGGTACATGCATAACACAGGACATTGGATTGGTATGGATGTACACGATGTGGGAGTCTATCGGCCTGATGGAGAGCCTAGACTTCTCGAAGAAGGAATGGTCCTAACTGTTGAGCCAGGATTGTATTTCGCTGCTTGGAGAGAGGACGTTGAAGTTCCAGAAAGATGGGCAGGGATTGGAATACGAATAGAGGATGATGTTCTAGTCTCATCGAATGGGCCAGTTATTCTGAGTGCAGATTGTCCTAAAGAAATCGAAGAACTTGAGAACATCATTGGAACGTCCAAATGAGGTGTTTGTTTGCAAGGATGGCAGGACATTCTAAGTCACCAGTCTAAATGGTCATTAGACAACGCGTCTGAATATCGATTGAGTAGTGAAGATGCTGCTATTTTGTATCGAGATGCGGATTTTCATGCCTTGCAAAAGGCTGCCTTTCAGCGACGTCAAAAAATGAATCCTGGGAATAAGGTCACATACATGATTGACAGGAATATCAACTACACAAACATCTGCACAATCAACTGCCAATTCTGCTCTTTTTACAGGCCACCTGGTCATGATGAAACATATACTCAGAGCTTTGAGGAGATCAGTCTGCGTATCTCTGAACTCGAAGAAGTGGGGGGCGTCAGGATATTGATGCAAGGAGGCGTAAATCCAGAGTTACCTTTTGATTGGTATTGCAAATTGTTGAGCAACATCAAGAAAAAACACCCTAGTATCCTGTTGGATTGTTTCTCCCCCATAGAGATCGATGGTATTTCGCAGGTCTGTGGAATGAGTACATTCGAGGTGTTGAAGGGGTTGCAAGAAGCAGGGCTTGATGGACTACCAGGAGGAGGTGCAGAAATGCTCGTGGATGAAGTTCGGATGAACGTATCTCCAAAGAAACACGGACACCGAGAGTGGATGAGAATCATGCAGGAAGCGCAGTCCTTGGGCCTGACTACAAGTGCAACCAATGTGTTCGGATTCGGCGAGAGTATAGAACAGAGAATTGAACATCTACAATTTGTCAGGGACTCTCAGGACCAATCTATTTCTCAGTGGAATAACGGTTTCACATCATTTATCGCGTGGCCCGTACAATTGGAAAACAATTCTTACGGCAAGAGAGATGCTGGGAGGAACAAGTTCCTACTGGGTGCTGGCTCGATCGAATATCTTCGACATGTTGCGGTCTCTAGATTGTTCTTGGACAACTTCCAACATATTCAGGCATCATGGCCTACAATGGGAATGGAAGTCGCTCAAATGGCTCTATTTGGTGGTGCAGATGACATCGGTTCAACAATGATGGAGGAAAATGTAGTTTCAGCATCAGGAACTAGCAAACTTGCGGCTAGCGAAGAGGAGTTGAAATGGGCAATCAAACGAGCCGGTATGATTCCTGCAAGCAGAGATAGCCGCTATAGGACTCTAAATGTGGATGAGACAACTGAGCGTGAACTCCCGTGCCCTCCTCCTGTGCTAACTTAATCATAAGCGAAAGGCTTAGAATTTGCAGTTGTGAAAGTATTGAGAGGTGGCTCAATTAAATGCCCTTGACATGCACTATTGTAAACAGGACCACAACTAAGGTCAAAGATGGACGGAGTTGGTTGCATAGATTGTTCAACTGAATTAGTTCCAATTGCCGCTCCAGTCTCATTGTAGTACACTAACCAAATCGCTGCAATGATCTTTCGATCACCCCCGGTATCAGACTGCGGAACATATTCTTGGCCTTGGTAAAGACCTCGATATGAGAGATTGTTCTCTCCTTCCACCAACCACGAAGTAATGTCATACCTCCATTGCTTTACATCTTGGCCAGCACACCATCCAGCACGACCATAGGGCCAAGACCCAAACTGGTTAGCGATAACTCCCTGACCGATGAGGTTCTGACAACCTTGTGCTGTCCCAGCTATCGCATGATCTTCCATTGCAGCGAATCCGTTCATGCTATAGTGGTGCTCATGGTTACAGAATTCTGAACAATTTGCAGCATCAGAATTGAAGCCATGCCCAGTTATCGTCGCAACAATTTCAACCCTATCCGCGCCCTCTGGAGTAGTGAACAAATGTTGGCGTTTGTGCTGACTCTGATTATTGTACTCGCCCTTGAATTGTCCACCAGAAAACGCGTATTCAGCAGCAAAGGGTTGATCATTCTCTGCCCAATTTGAAAGTAAAACTGTAATCACGACGCCCATCTTGTTTGCACCACTAAACTTGAATCGCCTATCACCTCCGTCTTGCACCATCCATAGGAATGGAGTAATGTCAGTCAACCATTGACCTTCTCTTCCATAGGTGGTAATATAGCGAACAAATTCCGTATTGCATACCGACGAATTATCAGCATCGCATATGTGTAGGTAGTGCAGATAGTCCCATTCGTGGCAACCACCAGAGGAATGCCTCATCCTATTTTCTTCACATGCGTGATAGGCATATACTTCCATGGTGTCGAATGTAGACATACTCGCTGCATCTGGGAAACTACCATTAGAATAGGAATTGTATCCAGATTGCCAGCCACCATTGTGCCATTGTTCATCAAAAATCTCAACCTTGGTGATTCCCGGATCTGTGGTTCTAATGTAGTAATCATAGTCTGTATTCCAAGTGTGTGGTTCCAAAGCAATGTGTTTGGGGTTGGTGCAACAGGAGGCACCTTGGCTCCAATCGTGTAGACTGCCAATTTCTCTAGACTGCTGAAATCTGTCTATTCCGTAGTAGAAAGTGCCCCAGTTCTGTATTAATCCAGCAATTCCACCATTCAAGGAATTGGCTCGCTGATCGATGAAATGGATTCTCGGCATCCATTTCTCTTCTTCGGCAGTAGTAAGACGATTCTCTACATCGGCCTTGCGATTCACTACATCGTTATGGTATGTTGAATCAAATGAACCATAGAACAAATGCACATTATCCGGAAGTGCCCTAATCAATGTACCAGGATTATATCCCCACGTTGCAGAATTGCTGTTACCATTACTGTCTGTATACTTGAAAAGGAACAGATAGGTGTCATTACCAGTCCACTCGTTTGCAAAGTTCCAGTTATTCCCAGAAAGTGTAGGAAATGAGAATGTGGAGACTATATCCATCCGACCACTCCCATAAGGGCCACTATTCCAAGCGACCGGTAATTGATTCACAGTACATCCATCTGCATCCGGAGTCCAACGCGAGGGGGTGTCTGGACACTGATCGACATTTGAGAAGACTCCATCTCCATCCAAATCTGAACAACCTACCTCACTAACCGGATTACCCAAAGGTGTCCCTGGGCAAAGATCTTCATCGTCTAGAACGCCATCAGAATCGCTATCTCTTTGATTCCCTGCACAGCCGTTTTCATCAACATCAGTACGATTCATATCAGTGAATGGGCAAAGGTCCAATGGAACGCCAGTAGCGTTGACATCATTCACACCATCTGCATCATCATCAAGATCTTCATCACTATCTCTACAGCCATCGGAGTCCCAGTCGCTTTGTTCATCTCTAGTCCAAGAAACGGCGCCTTTGGAGCAAGAATCGGAAATATCGGCAAGGCCATCAGAATCATCGTCATCATCTTCATCGGCATCTCTGCAACCGTCTGAATCCCAATCTGAAGCAAAACCACTGCTCCACTTGGTCGCACCTCGCGGGCATGAGTCTAACTCATCCAATACTCCATCGTCATCATCATCATCATCTTCATCTGAATCCCTACAACCATCTTCATCATGATCGAGTTCTATACTACTCATCCAACCTGGAGATGATGGACAACGGTCAACGCCATCATTAATTCCATCTCCATCATCATCCAAATCTTCCCAACCATCATGACATCCGTCTGCATCGATATCTGTATCGGGTGATGAACTCCAACCATCCTCTTCTCCCCAACCATCAGGGCAGGAATCAAATTCATCTTCTATTCCATCACCGTCCATGTCATCTGCATTTCCCAACACATTGAGCAAGAAAGAACGATTATTCGAAACGGGCTTCCATTCACCACAAGTTGCTTCTAACAATCCAGTGATGCTTTCTTCGATTATCCCAAAGGATATCTCAAAAGATCCTGTCACATCATTCAAGTCTGCGGCTAATCTTACTGCTCCATCGAATAGAATCACCTCAACATAACAAAACTCCAAATTATCGTGCGAAATACTTCCATACATTGTGAACTCCTCACCCGGCTGGATTTCATACATCGATTGAATCAATATGGCTGCGAGTTCTTCTTCTGGAGCAATTACTTCGATATTCAACATTGGAAGGTATATCGAATCATGTCCATCTACAGATATTCTTGGAATGAATGTCCAATTACCAGGTGTCGCAAATCCGAGATAGATGCGCATTCCACCGTCATCATCTACCCTGAATGTAAACTCTGGCGCATCCACAGATAGGTAGTTCCTCCTAATATCTAACAACTCCATCGACACCTCAAGACCTGATAGCCAACCGGAAATCTCTCCCTCAATTACAAGCGCTTCCTCAAGTTCAATCGAATATTTATCTGACTCGATACTAGCATTCAATTCGATAGTCTCAGCCTCTTCCTCCTCTTTCTCTTCTTCTACAACCGCCTCTTTGACCTCATCAGAACCAATACACCCGGCGAGGGGAACAAGAAGTAGAAGCACTACCAACAGCAAAGCGGATAGAGGACGCATGCAACTGCGAGCATGAATGAGAAGATGAACCTCACGCTGCTACGGGGCGAGACTCATCCTTCGGCATACTATCCTCTATTCTACCGTCATTGATATGCGGCGTCAAGACCTTGACCGGTTCCATTCCATGGGCAACCTTGAGAGGATGCACCCAATACAATGGACCATGATTCTCTCTATCGATACGAATAATCATCTCCCAATGAACCGATAATAGCGTTCCATAATAGGTCCCTGGCCAATCCGGCTTAGGAGGATGTAATTTCACCTTGCCACCTTCGATTGGCAATTCCTGCATACCTCCCCATTCCATCATCCGCAAAGGTCGCAAAAACAATCCCCCAGGTGCATCGAATTCCATCAAAGGAGTGTCTTCTCCAAAACCACCGCCATCTGACAGTCCCTGCTCCCAATAATGTGGAAGAGGGGTTGAGAAGCCGGGAGGTGGTTGTGCCTCTTCATCCTTAGACAATATCTCCATCACTGTTTCTCGTATAGGTGGTAAGGCCCCAACCTGCCACCATACCTTCAGGGAATTCCAACCTTTGTGAGGATTTTCAAAGGTTATTTTGCACTCTAGTTCTGCATCAGCCACAACAGGTCCAAGAAACAAAATATCCGGAGAAGGAGTATCGCTGCTAAGGAATTCTCGCTGACGCTTGAGATCCCTGACATTTGCAATTAAACGCATCACATATGGAACTATCATCAAAGGTAAAATGACGACCACCATGAATGGATAATCCAACAAACCAAATCTAACCCCTCCAAGTACTGCTTCAGGCAATATCCCTGTCGCCATCAGCATAGGTTCCAAGGTTTGCATCAATAGGCCTGTTAGAAGAACTACTACGGCTATTATCAAGAACCATCTGGCGTACCTGTGTATTGGATTAGGACTTAGATACCATCCCGTTCTTTGTCGTTCCACCACCAATGGCGCCTTTCTGGTTTCCATTCTAACCTTAGCTCCAGAATTGAATTCTTCCTTTCCATCCGGCCCCTCAATGCTCAATCGGCGTTCAATAAACCAACTATTGGCCTCACCAATTCTGAATCCCGGCAATTGTTGCTCTGCAATCAACTTGGCCTCTTCTTCATCTTCAGCCTCTCCCAAGACCTGCTCCAATCTAATCGTAGGCAAGCGTTCAGGAATCATCAGAGAGGATTCAAAGGGTGGGTGTCTAACCTCACTGCGAGCAACCACCTTGTAATCGATAACAATCACCTTGTCTTCAACAACTCTATACCAGCCTTGATAGCAAGACCGCGGAATTCCGGTACTTTACGCAGCAACGATAGTCCAAGTGGAACTGGGCGTTCGATATCTCCTTCTTTGTTGATAAGTTGAATTACTTCTGGTTTTGAGAATATTTCGAAATGCTGATCCAATTCATCATCATCGCATGATGTAACGAATAAATCACGCAAAGCACGCGCCCTATCCTGTTTCTTGCGCATTCCACGCAAGGGCTTGCAAACCTTCTTCAAATCCTTGGAAGATAATCTATCCTGATTTACGGCATTTGCTAAATCATCAATGACCAAATCAATGGCCTCAAAACCAGGCCCTATTCCACCACCAGTTGTAGGCTTTGATAGACCAGCTGCATCTCCAATCAACAAAGTTCTATCTCGCCACGGACGGCGCAACAATCCGCATGGTATGGGCCCGCAAAAACGCGCACTTTCTCTGCAATCAGCAAATCTTTCTGCCCATCTTGACCGCTTCATCAAATGGTCCAATAGTTGCTCACAACTACGTCCATCCAAGTCCTCTGCTCTTGACCAAACACCTATGCGATGAGTATCGCCATTTGGTATGGCCCAAGCAAACAATCCGGGCGCCACATCAATACCAGTGAACATATCCAACTTTCCTTGTTCACCAACATAGCCACTCACTTCGATTTGATATCCAACCATCATCTCCTTTGGGCGACCCATTCTCAAGGTGCGTCTCACCCAACTATGAGCTCCGTCGGCACCGATGAGAAGTGAGGCTTTGACCTCTAACTCTTCATCCCCCCGCTTAACAGACAAATTTACTCCATCTTCTTCAATCTCAAGGGATAATGGCCTGCTATCCAACCATAGGACCGCTCCGTTTTGCATTGCTTGACGAACAACTCCCTCGTCGAACAACTTGCGACAAACAACATGAGTTCGGACTACTTCTGGCTTACCAATTCTAACTTCGATCCCTGAAGGACTGTACATCCTCGCTCCGTGAACTTGCGTCAAAATCGTATCTTCTAGCCCTACTTTGAGCATGGCACCGGGATTTACTAAACCAGCACATTGGAACGGTTTTCCTACTTCGAGATGTTCTTCTAGCATTAGTACACTGAGGCCCTTTTCACGTAACCTGCGGGCAGCATACCCGCCTACCGGACCAGCCCCGACGATGACTACATCCCAGTGCTCCCGAACGTCTTCCACATCCGTTGGGCTTTCACCATCATTGAATATCATTGTGCTGAAGCGATACAGAAGGGAATCATTTCTTCTTGGGAGATCTCTTGCGAGAACGCTTTTCAAATCTGAACTTCACCTGCTTACGAGCATCTAGATACAATGTTGCCTTGAACGGTTTACCCTTGGCCGAAATAAAGTTCTCCAATGGGCCAACTTGGCCCTTTTCAATCAGTTCCTTTCCTTCGTCTCTGATTATCTCTCGGTCCTTGATAGTCCGAGGAACTTCGTATTCCTTGACTCCATCGCTCTGAACTTCAAAATGCGTAGGAGTCTCGACCACTTTCAGGCCCTTGCCGTCATCGATAAGAGGTGTTGAATCAACTTCGTATTCAGGTAATTCAGCAGCCGCAAATTCGAATGATGCAACTATTCTTTTCTTACCTCCACGACTGCGTTCTTCGAGGAAGAGGCAAGCACTAAACGGTGTTCCGCGCTTAGAAATAAAGTCATCAAAAACTGGTGTCTTACTATTCTTGATCAAGATGATTAATTCATCATCTGACAACCTCCGACGTCCCATGACTCGACGTCCTTGGGCAAGACTACAATCTGTATTGCTGCAGGAAAAATTTTCATCATCTGCAAAGATTGAACCATCTTCACAGATACTACAAGCACACAATTCTACTGAATTACCAGCGTTCAATTCACGTTCTGGACGATCTTGAAAACTCAAGGTACCATCTTCAGACAAACTCACTCCTGTAGTATAGGTTTCAGCATCGGAACGACGTACAAATCCATGCAATTCATCGATGCTGCCATCTCTCAGGATTCGCGAAATGGTATTTCGATCGAAATACCTACCCATCGAGCGTTTCCAAAACACGGCTTCACAATCATCAGAACTACAAGCATATCTCTGGTCCAATTCAACTACTGGAGATTTGCAACTTGGACAATTACCTACCGGCTCTTCAGAAGCGAATAATTCCTCCTTGGTGAATGAACTAAATCGCTCTACTAACTGCTCAACTTTGGACTCGACCTCTTGCATGTACGATTCGCTTCCCTCATCGCCTTCCTCTACTCTACGCAACTGAGATTCCATCTCTCCAGTCAATTCAGGTGAGGCAATCCAATCCACTGGTATTCTACGCAGAACATCAACCAGACGAATACCCTCTGGAGTTGCCCTCAATGAGCCACCTTTGAGGCGCTGAGCCAATCCCTTGGCAATTAGTTTCTCAATTGTCTCTGCACGTGTCGCTGGAGTCCCTAGACCCTTGCCCTTCAGTGCCTCCTTCAGTTCATCGTCGTCAACATCACGTCCAGCATTTTCCATGCGCGACAATAATCCCGCGTCCTTAAGGCGCGTCTTGGGCTTGGTCATACCTGATTCAGCCATGACTGAGTCAACATTGCTCATCGCTTGAGGTGCCACTTCTCCCCATCCGTCGGGCATCTTGTTTGACTTGGTAATGACCTGCCTCCAACCTTCTTCCAATAGCATGTTGGCTTCAGCCATCAATGCACCATCACCAAGACTGGCCTTACGCTTCTCATCTTGCCATTTAGCATTAGGATGAAAAGAAGCAAGGAACCTGGATACTATCAATTCGTAAACCTGCATAGTTCTTCCAGAAACTTCTGATGGAGGAACTTTGCCAGTAGGAATAATTGCATGGTGATCTGAGACCTTTGCATCCTGTAAATTTCGCTCTACATGTTCCAAAGTACCATTCTCAAGCCTCTTGGCGTGTTCGGACCATCTTGCTTGAGACTGTAACTTGATAATGATCTCATCTACATCTTTTCTCATATCTTGAGGCAAGTGCTGTGATTCGGTTCTTGGGTAAGTCGTCAACTTGAACCGCTCATACAATTGCTGAGCGTGGTCGAGAGTTTCTCTTGCAGACATATTCCATAATTGATTGGCGACCTTCTGTAGAGTAGTTAAGTCGAAATTCAAAGGCGACTTCTCTACTCTCTCTTTCTTAGTCATGAAAACCTCGATTTCACCTTTCTTCAACTCCGCAGATAGGCTCTCCAATTCATCCTCTTCTACGATGTGAGTACGAGGTATCTCGCCTTTTCCATTCCTTCTCCATTTTGCAGCCCAGACTGCATCATTCTGGCTCAAACCAACTTCCAATTCCCAATACGGGGATGGTTCATGAGATAGTACTTCCAACTCCTTATCAACCAGCATCGCCAAAGTTGGCGTCTGAACGCGACCAAGACTAATCGAGCCTTTCTGCCCACGACTTCTCAATCGTAGAGTGGCTGCTCTTGAGCCATTCATCCCAATCAACCAATCCGCTTCTGCTCTACTGCGCGCAGCATCTGCTAAACTATCGTACTGTTCGGCAGGCGCACGTTCATCCCATGCTTTGCGTATTGCTGAATCTGTCATAGAACGCATCCACATCCTTGACACAGGCAGATTGCTTTTCGAATGCTCTTGGATTCTACGGAATATCAATTCCCCTTCCCTTGCTGCATCACAAGCATTGACTAATTCTGTCGCATCGCTTCTATTTATCAGGGAAACAACCGCCTTGAGATGTTCTGCATCGTTCCTCTTCCCCTTTGGCTTGGTCTTGAATTGTTCAGGAATAATTGGTAAGTGATCCATCTTCCATGTCTTGAATGATTTGTCATAAGATTCGGGTTCCATCAATTCCAACAAATGCCCTACCGCCCAGGTCACCAATACGCCATTTCCTTCAATGTGTGTTGGATGATTACCGCTGGCCCCGAGAACGCGAGCCAAATCTTGAGCGACACTTGGCTTCTCAGCGATGATTACGGCGACCATGATTTCCCCTCCCCTCCGCCACGCTACTTAATCCCTCACATGACGTGGAATTCTACAGGTACTATACTAGTACCTGAGGAAAAACGTACCTTGTCAATTACCCTGCGCCGTATTCTTCCGATGGGTTTCTTCATCCCAAGGTTCACTGGCAGCAGGACCTAAACAATCTCGACATCCGGGATATCCAGCTGCAAGGAAAGCAGATGAAAGTTCCAACAACTCATCAATCAATTCAGACATTTGTCCAACTACCCACACGGAATCGAGATTTGGTTCACTACCTGATAATCTACCAATCTCTTCACCATCTGATTTCATCAGAACATGAGTTTCAGCATGTACTTCGATTTCGGGAAGATGCAACCTAGAGGGGATGTATTCCGCCACCAATCTAGGTAAATCCTCGCAGCGTTCAGCAAATATTGGAGGAACCAACAACACCACTCCTTCATTTCGCAACAACCGTCTGGTGAATTCACCGAGAGAGGGGAGCATGGCCTGCCGATGAAGCGCAACGCTTGAAGGGTGGCGGCTGAGCGCCTCTTACGATGGGGGTGTTCTGGAATCTACTAGCAAGGCCGGCTATCGCCTTGCAAGATTCTGAAAAGGCGCATTCCCGTGGAATGTTTGCACTAAAGATGGCACAAGCATTTCCTCCGATGAGACTACTGATGAAGTTGCTTTGGCGGCCCAAACAAACTCCGTGTGAATTCCTTGAATGGAATCTAGCAAACCCTCTGGGATTAGCAGCTGGGATGGATAAAAAAGCAGAGAATGTAATGGCTTGGGAAAGTCTTGGATTCGGATTTATCGAAGTGGGCGGATTTACTGCAACTGCTCAAAGTGGGAATCCAAAACCTCGAATGTTTCGAAACTCTACTCACAAGGCTCTAATCAATAGGATGGGCTTCAATAATCCAGGTTCAGCCGCTGCTGCAGATACATTATCGAAGACCATGTCAAAGCGCAAGAGTCGAAGAATGAAAGTACTTGCAAATCTAGGGCGCTCAAAGAATACCAGTAATGAAAATGCGCCTTCTGATTATTGTGAAAGCCTCCGTACATTGTGGCCATATGTAGACGGATTTGTGATTAATGTCTCCTCTCCAAACACTCCCGGATTAAGAGAATTACAAGAGGGGAACGCGTTGCAAAATCTCTTAGATTCCTGTATTGAAGAAGAAAAACGATGTGGCTCTGGAAAACCAGTAATGGTCAAAATATCCCCCGATCTCAGCAATGAACAACTGGATATGGTAATCGATTGCGCAAGAAGCGCTGGATGTGCGGGAATCATAGCAACCAATACCACCCTCGAGCGCCCTCAACCTTTGAATCGTAAGTCTGAATCATTCGTAGAGCAAGCAGGTGGGTTGTCTGGACAACCCCTGAAACAGCGATCAACAGAAATCATCGCACATATTCACAAACGCTGTCGAGGAAAATGGCCAATTATTGGAGTAGGGGGGATTTCCACCGCTGAAGATGCTTGGCAGAAAATCATTCATGGCGCTAGTTGTGTGCAATTATATTCTGCATTGGTCTTCAAGGGACCGAGTGTAATCAGGAATATTGTAAATGGGCTAGAGAGAAAATTGAAACTGAATGGGCTCTCATCTCTTGACCAAGCCATAGGGCTGGCATTAGAAGAGGAGGAATGAAAATGTTGTCTAGAAGAGGTAGGCTGCTAGCAGCAGGATGCTTGGCCCTACTTGCTCTATCTGCCACACTTTTCCTCTCAGAACCTGTTCCCTCCATGGCTGTTGACGATTTGATGAAATCGCCTGATAAGCACGAAGAAAGCGAAGTTAGTATCAGGGGAGTTGTCAGTAATGGATCATACGACTCTCAATCATTGACATTCAGTCTTGAAGGAAGTGAATACAACCTTTCGATCGATGCTGCTCAAGCAGCGATACCGCAAGCATTTGATGAGGGATTGACTGTGCTCGTAGACGGCATACTGAAGAAAAGTCAAGGAGAATGGATTCTCGAAGCCGAATTGATTACTGTAGGTTGTCCCAGCAAGTACGAAGAATGAGTATTGGAGCCTTGACGTAGGGTTGAAATGGGACAAACCTCCCCCAATGTATGGGATAGGAGGGGTGGTGACGTACCCTGTACCACAAATCGTGACTGGTGGTCTGAACGCTTTCGGGCGGCGCAACCGAGCCCAGAGCTTCCTACGCATGGACGTTGATGTCTCGCCCCTGAGTGACTCGGGTTGTCGTGAACCGTATCCGGAAGGAAACGGGAATCGCATAACCGGGGAATCAGGTCAGGCCGGGAACGGAGCAGCCCTACTCGGGGCCATGGGTGCCTCAGGGTTCCGGGATGGAGGAAGTGCGTGGGATTGGTTCTGGGAGACGAGCGTCCACCGTTTGCCCTCCCACCTAGATATCAAAGACAACGTCTGCTAACCATCCGGGACCCCTCACTACAGGAACTTCAGGATATTGCGAAATGCTTTCTTGGCCTTCTGCTAATTCTATGAATCGCAAATTGTGGCGCGTGACAGCCTTGATCTCGACCTCTCGCTCTATGGCTTCGGCATCGACCCAAGCAACCTGACATGCCAATTGTGCCTCCTCATCCTCTTGTAATTTCAATAATTTTAGTTCGACAACCCACTCATCATGTACTTCACAACGGAACAGGACCTCTTCCAAAATTCTTACCAAATCTCTATCCCAAGAATTAGATGATGGCAGATTCCATGTAGAATGATGCCAAGGACAATCCTTGATTGCTTCAATTCCCTCGCTACTCAAAAGAATCCCCTGCATCCCTTCCACTGCTTGACCTATCAATGACTCAGGACTGCTAGCAAATACACAGATTCCAATATCGGCGGTTGTGCCGTATGGCCAAGATGACATGGCCCTACCTCTGTGAAATCTGCATTGCCCAAGCAATCTCATCAAGTCTAGTGCAAAGTTCCCTTCTATCAATGGCGAAATGATCCGCATCCTCGGCCTCTAAAATGCACTCACATGCCGCATTGATCAGATGTGCCATGTCCACATCAGTGAGGGAAAGAATCCTGCTCGCGATTGCCGCTACCACTGCTGCATCGATCAGACCTATCTGTTGACTCGGTGAAGGAAGAGTACAATCAACATGAATATTCTCACCCTCTGAACTGTACAAATCAAGGCCATTCTGTCCACCAAGTACTACTAAGGCCCCCCAACCATATTCGGAAACTAACTCTTCAGCCGCCTCTTCAGGGCTACTCTTTGACAATCTGCGGCGCATCAATTCCAACCCTCTAGATTCGAACAATACCACATCAGCACCCCTTGTTCGGTGCAAACCCGTCAATTTTGGATCGCATACTACTGGGATACCAGTTTCAGAGGCTGCATCAATCAATTTTTTCGCGGTTTCATCATTGACAACTCCTTTACCGTAATCACTGATGACCAAGGCTTTGGCCGAAGATAAGCGTTCAATGGCTTGTTTACACAATAAATCAGCCACTTCATCTGGCACATCTGTTCCAGCTTCTTCATCAAGTCTCAACATCATCTGCTTATTTGCGATAAGACTCTCTCGGCTGGCGATGAACCTTGTCTTGACAGTAGTCCTCCAATCTTCCAACAAAGCCACTCCATCGGAGGAAATCCCTACTTCTTCCAATGCTTCGATGACATCTTGTCCGGCTTCATCAGCGGCTACAACTCCATAAGTTGCAACTTCCATTTGCAATGAATGCAAACCTCTAGCAACATGGGCGGCAGCACCTGCTCCTTGCTCGCGATGCGTTTCCTTTAGAACTGGCACAGGGGCTCGTGGATTGAGGTTATTTGCGTAGCCGTAAATATAGCGATCCAACATTACGTCTCCAACCAAAACCACAAGGCTAGGCTCCATGTTTTCGACGAGTCTTCTAGTCCTTTGCAGGCCATCATGAATGGCCCAATCGCCTTCTTCCAGCATCTTCTCAACTCCTCGCAGTGGTAACTGTCATTTCATGTTGTCCCGAATACTAGTGGCAATCGCTACATGAACTTCAGTTGGAATATTGAAACTGCGCCGGAGACTTGTCAAGATTGCATCTTCGTCCAAACTGATGATACCATCCTCAAGAGCAGTCCTGACAGCATCGACATATGGATGGAAATGCGGCTCTAGACTATCCAACAACTCTGCATGTGCAACCACTTGAGCCACAAGACGACCATGGATTTCCAAGTCAATATCCAAAGTCGTCCGTAACGTCTCCAGCATAACCAATTCCTCTTCGATTATCTCTCCATCTTCTAACGCTTGTTCTAGAAGATCACGATAGATTCTCTCCCTGTCCGGACCCTTTGATTCACTTAGGTTGTTCAACGCATCTTGTTCCATTCGAGTGACTCTTTCGGGACTCATTCCTAAGAAATTCACAATCTCTTCTACGATTCCTCGTTCTGCCTCAGAAAGACTTCCGTCCCTCCAGGCTCGCTCAAACACAGCCTTGACCAATGCTTCGCTTACCTTGCCCTCTATTCCTACATCGCCCTTCCCCTGAGAGATTGGCACCTGTAGGGGTGTTTCGTTCCAACTACGGTTAGAATCGATATGTGAAAGTGTGATAAGTATTGAATCCGTAGATTCGAGACTCTCCAAAGTTACTTCTTCACCATCTCGAGTTATGACTAAAGACATTACACGTTCTTTGATATCATTCGCCCTAGATCTGCCTTTCTGAGTCAAATCATAGACTCTCCTACGCTGCTTTGAACCTGAAACATGGCGCATTTCTTGAAGCACCTCTTCAGATTCCAATATTCGCTTCAATGTGCGAGGAAGGTGCTTCCTTTGTATGTGAACTGCACTAGAAATTCCAGCCTGTGTATTGTTGGCATCAGCGTCCCAAGACCCTTCTTGCAATCGGTTCTCAAGCAAATGCAGTAGGACTCTTTCCTCGACCGTTAATTCCCCTAATTGGCCCTCAACCATGCCTGCACCGAATGGTGCACAACTGATGCAGCACTTCAGGGATGTGGTGCGGCGGGTTGATGTTTGATGCCGTCGCCGAAGTTCCATGAGTGATGCAGGGGAAAGGAGACTTCGGCCAAGGGCCAGAGACTCTAGACCTGTAATTCACATTGGAGAACCGGGTTCTGAATCGTTGAAAACTGGGCTCAAGAAAGACGAAGGTGGTTGGAGACTAGAAGCACCTGTCTCTAGCAGATTATGGCAGAAATCAGCGCTCGGAAAAACAGTAGACAATGGAGCAATTATCCTTAGTTCTGCAGAAGTTCTCTACTGCCATTGGCATCGAAACATAGCTTTGCCATCTACTGACTTCATTGAACAAATGCTAGCGGAAGACGGTCGTTTCCTGCATGAGACTGTCGCAATAGAAGCAGTTAGATCGGGTGGAGAGATATTGCAATTATACCGAGAAGAAAATTCCGACCACAATATTCCTTCATCAACATGGGGTCTGAGATGGAATCGAACAGACCATCCTTCCAAAGGACCACCTATTGCCCAAGTCAGGTGGTTTCTCTCAACCGATTCATTGGAATTTGAAAATATACTGAACTGGGTAGATATTGTTGAGGCTCAGGGGCAGCGCGCAGAAATTGTCGTAGTAGATCCGGAGTATGATTGCACAATATACAAGTTGACAAGAAAAATTCCAACTGGGAATATGCTACCTCCATCCAAATTAGAAAAGCATGCATGGGACGACATCACAGAATACTTGGAATGCAGTACTGTTAGTGCCGAGGGGAGATTTATCAATTGCCAAGATTGGCCTCTTGAGAACCTCGGTCTTCAACAAGCGGGAGGAGTATGTTTGGATGCCATAGAGGCCACTTGGTTGCAATCAAAGATTACTGGAGAGAAGATGTCGGGAGAGGTCTTGATTTTGGATACGCTGTTAGAGAATGGACTTCTTGCTAGACCTGGATTCAAATACGGTTGTAGATGGAGAGTTTATGATTCACCTGTAGGAGAAGCGCACGCACCTTGGCTGTTATCCACACCAGAACAAAAACCACGTTCTTGGGACGAAGCCTGCCTCAGGGCTAGACTGGCTGCCGGAGTAAACAAATTGTGGATTTCAGCCCTGCTTTTGCAGAATGAATCAGTATTCCTCGGAATGGAACGGATCTTGTTGGGGCGCTGATACAAGGCTCTCAGTGTGGAAATCATCTACACTTCTGAAAGTGGGCTGAGAGGCTCTAACTGGTGGCTTTTTCTTCCTATCAATACCGAGTACAACCCATAATGCTGCCAAACTACAGACCACTAAGGACATTGTAGAAGGGTTGCGTAAGCCTCGGATGATATCTGCTGAACCTGAAATTGACTCACCTGTCAATTCTACCTCAACTTTCTCGGTCTGTCCTAAATCGTCAACGAAAATAATCTCTCCTTTCGCCAACATTCCTGGTGTGATTAATCCATTCGGATCTACGTTCAATATCAGCGTTGAGCCCTTAGAAACCTCTATCCTCGGTTCAACAGACGCGATTCGTTCCAAAGGACCCGAAACGACAACGTTGACTGCGCGTGTGTCATCTCCTTCAATGTCCAAATCAATTACTACCTGACTGATAGAATCAATTGGAACATCTGCTTCAGTCAAAGTGTGGTGAATCCGATTGGAATGAGATGACCAAGGAATCTCAATATCCCATGGCGTGTTGTTGCCGCATGAAATCTGTCCATTGATCAGTCCGCTTCTTCCTGCGGGTGCAGTTGCATCGTATCGCAACTCCTGTTTTGACCAAATTGAGTCGGTGATGAAGGAGTTGCTGGAGATATTCCTGCCGTCTGATGCCATCAATGAAATCTGCGGCGTACAACCATCTCCTTTGAATTCAAATGAAAATGCCTCG
>DAWL01000081.1 GCA_002505935.1 Euryarchaeota archaeon UBA226
GCTAGTGCCAGCAGAGTTTTCCCAATGTCTGATGAATTGGTACGAGTTACTCTTGAGGTGCACGATGCAGTGAGAACTTATTCAGAGATTGAAATTAGCGAATTCATGCCACGTCCAGCCAATGGAGGACCAGAATGGATTGAATTGTACAATCCTAATGGCTTTGCTGTCGACATGAAAGGGTGGGGTCTAGAAAGAACCACTCAAGGCTATGGTAGTGCTTCAGTTCTATTCGAAGAAGGAACATTACCGGGCGGAGAGAGAGCAATTCTCAGTGGGGATTTGAATTCCCAAGATATCGGCAACGCCTCTTGGAGCACCGATGTTTCATCGAGTGGCTTACTTGGATATGGAGCGATAGAAGGATTGGGGGACCTAAATGGAAAATTAGTTCTGACTCGTGCCTCGACCGATACTAGTCTTGTTTCAACCGTAATGGATATTGAATGGGATCAGACTTGGAATCTAAGCAGTGGACAAAGTCTCGTATTGATTGGAGAAGACCCCTCGTCTGCGGAATCTTGGAATTTAGCAGCGACCCCTACACCAGGGGATTGAAACAAAATCCACCCCTCCTTCGAAGAATTTAGCATCTCGTTCATGCAATACGCTGAACGGTCTCTGGAGTGATACCTTCTTCTGGAGTTACACGGTAAGTTACAACAGCTAAGTTCTCAGGTGCGTTACGGAATTTCTTGACGACCATTCTAGTTTCGAACTCGGTACCTACCATGAACACCTCAAACTTCAGCACCATGTCAGCAATCATTGTTATTTCAGACTCCATGGCCTTGCTTACCGTATCGGCACTTACAGTCATTAGAAGCAGACCTCGCATCATCTGGGTATGCGCCTGCATCATTCTCAACATCGAGACCACCCGACTGTGATCATCTCTTTGGAAAAAGAAATCCATGTTGTCAACAACCGCACGGAAGTAAGGCTTGAGAGTCATGATTTCATTGGTCAACTCTGTTAGGAAATCGTCCGCCTCTTCCTCAACGAATCTAGTCTGCGCCAAGGTCTGGATATCCTTCATATCAAAGCCTTGTAATCTGTATCGACTGGCTTGCAGTTCCTTTTCCAAGACTCTGTCATTGTATTCCTCACCAATCGTTCGCACATTAATGTCATCTGGCCATCCATACTTGCTGAAAACACGCAGAATCTCATTACCTGATTCTGCAGTTGAGACGTACAAAGTATTCTCAGGTTCTTCAGCAGGAGAGGAGAACTGCTTGGCGAATAACTCTGCACCGGCCCCAGTCTCGACAATTCCAATGACAGTGAATCCACGCGGTATTCCTCCACGCATTTCTATGTCGAACTTGGGGACTCCGAAAGAGCCGACATCCCCGAAGTACTCTTCGTCCTCTGGGTCGAATGTGAATCCTTTTCTTGCCATACATCCCACCTCTAATGAATCACCACTTGTCCACGGTCCACCATGTCGGTACAATACAAATCAAGATTCGCCAACACACCAGGAGGCGTTTGATCAGGAACATTGAGAATTACCGAAAGAACATCCCTCTGTCGGAAGGTATTGATGAATGTGTGAAGATATTCTGCCAGCATTCTAGATTCGTTGTAAATTGCCAAAGCGTTGACACTGTCTAAGAAAACGAAATTACGCTCATTTGTGGTTGTTCTCATGTGAAACAGGGTTCGTAGAAGCACGCTCTCCAGCATGATTGGAGAGTCGACGAAACTGACGTTATCATGAGGGACCTCTGTTCCCCCGAGGAAACCGGAAGAAACTAGATCGATGAAATGGATATTCTCGGTTGAAAGACCTAGCCCCTCCAAGGCTTCAATCATCTCAGCAGCGCCGCGGCTCGCTGAAATATAGACTCCACCCATCTCAAATGAATGGAGAAGAGGGACCAAAACACTGGCGGTTACCATGAATGCATTCGAAGTGCCGCAACGGACCTGAATCGAACTGTTTAGAGATACCTCTGAAAGTTGCTCTGCAATTCTTTGATCTAGTTCTATCATCAGCCACCCCACCCTTGTATCTTGTCTACCGTAGTACCCCATTTGAGCATTGGAGTCAACATGACTCCAAGAGGGGTTAGTTCTAGAGTGTATTTGGCGCGGCTATGCGAAGTTCCTCGCATCTTTACCACCTGCAGGAAGCGCAACAAGTGACCCATCCTCTCAACATCACCCATAACTATGATTCCATCGCATATCGCCTCCTCGACACCAAATGAAGACCAGTGAGCATTTTCAGTAGCCGAGGTTATCTCCGAGATGAGAATGGTCGTACAACCCAAAGTAGCGAGTTTCTTTCCTAAAGTAAAGAGGAAATCTCGTATCAACTGCTCACTCTTAATCTTGTAACACAACGTGGTTACCGAATCGATGACCAAACGAGTAACGCCAATCGTGTTGACAATGTCGGTAATCGACTTGATCAATGCGTGAACATCGTCGAGGTCGAAGGTAGCCTTCTCTAAGCCTAACCAGGAGTACAATACGTCCATATCGAATACGTTGATCAATCCACTATCTACCATATTCATGTCGAAAAACGGATACTGCCGGATGTTTTCCAATAATTTGACTGATGGTTCTGTAGCAGTAAAATGAGCACATGCTTCACCTGTTGCAGCACCATGGACAAGGAATTCCATGCCTAACGTTGTCTTGCCGCTTCCACAGGTTCCTGCGGCCAGAACTGTAGAGCCGTAGGGTATTCCTCCTCGCAGAATCTCATCGAGACCATGAACTCCTGTGATACACCTATCGCGAGTGTATGAGGGGCCCTGCATCATCACAATCAGAGGGCCGACTACGGATGCGGTTGAAGAAGCCTGTGCCACCGAAGGTGGTCAAATGCCTTGTAAGCGGCGGTTCATTGAAGGGGGAGCAGTGTGCACGGCTACATGATGCGGAGGCTTGAGAGGCTCGACGAGGAAGAGGCTGTTAGCCCTGTCATCGCCACAGTCCTGTTGCTTGCAATAACCGTACTTCTAACCAGCATGGTCTTTGTTATGTTCCAAGGAGCCCTAGGTTCAGTAGAGAAAATCGGACCCAAGGGGGGAGTTTCTGTTTCGGAGTTGTCCAATGGCTACCACATTGTGACTTTCACTTCATTGGATAAGCCACTAGATCCTGACAAGGTGAGATTGAGCCTCATTCCAATGGGTGAATCAGGCAATACCTTGGTGGTACGAGCTGGAGATGCTAACGTATACGGAACGGTTGGATCTGAGACTTCGTTCATCGATGCAGATGCAGGTTATACAGTCACTCAAGGCGATTACTTCGTACTGGATACCGATTTTCACGGACTCGGTAGTGGAGACTGGAGAGTGCAGTTATTCTACGAGAACACCAATTCCATAATCACCACCTTCACCATCAAGGAATGAAAGCCCTACTGAAAGCCTACCCGTGGGTGCATTGAAGAGTAGATGCCAGCACGCTTTGATGTGCGCACCGAAAGTGAAGGGGCAGTGCTGCTCGATAGCCTTTCTAGGCCACTGAGAGACTTGCGCCTGTCTGTCACTGATAGGTGCAATCTACGCTGCACGTATTGTATGCCACGCGAAATCTTCGGACCAGACCATCAATTCCTGCCAAAAGAATTGATCTTGAGTTATGAAGAAATGACTGTTTTGGTGAAAGCCATCTCGGGCTTGGGATTGCATAAACTGCGCCTGACAGGTGGTGAACCCCTGCTACGCAAGGACCTACATCGCCTCATTCAGATGCTTAGAACCGAATTAGGAGAAGAAATGGATATCGCCATGACAACAAATGGAATTTTGCTGGCGAAACATGCCGATGAATTAGCCAAGGCTGGACTGAATCGAGTAACCGTTTCTTTGGATTCACTAGATGATGAAATTTTTCGCATGATGAGTGATACCAAGGCCGAGGTTGCAGATGTTCTAAATGGAATCGAGGCCGCTAAGAATGCCGGTCTTGGCATCAAAGTGAATTGCGTCATTAGAAAGGGCAGCAATGAAAGCCAAATTCTTCCTTTAGTCAATCATTTTCGTAATACTGGAGTATGCTTGAGGTTCATCGAATACATGGATGTCGGAAATAGCAATGAATGGAGCCTTGAGGAAGTAGTTCCAGCTTCAGAAATGATTGACATGATAAATCGTGAATTTCCGATTCAACCTCTGGCTGCTAGCCATGTGGGCCAGGTCGCCAAGACGTGGGAATACCTCGATGGGGCAGGCAGTTTAGGCTTCATTACCTCGGTCAGTCAACCGTTTTGTGGAGATTGCTGCCGAGCAAGATTATCCGTAGATGGGCACCTTTACACTTGCCTATTTGCTAGTAAAGGAACCGACTTGATGAGTCCATTGCGCCAAGGTTTGAGCGAAAAGGAACTGGCAGAATTGACAAGTGAGATCTGGCGCAAGCGAGATGATAGATATTCAGAATTAAGAGGAAAGCTCGGAAAAGAATTGGAAAAAGTCGAGATGTCCTATATCGGGGGATGACAATGAAGGCCCAAGATAACGGGGATTATGCATTGGAGCGCCCCTATAGAAATGATTCTTCAGAGACTATTTCTTGGAACGGACAGAAACTGGAAGAAGAGCAAGTTTGGACACTACCCCCAAGTAAGAGCCACCTGATTCGATGGTTGTTATTGGCATCTAGATCTGAAGGCAGTACTCGACTAAAGTTCGATTCCCAGGCTGGAAAAGATGCCTATTCGATGCTTTATTGCCTGAAATCTCTTGGAGCAAATATCGAAGAAAACTCTGATGGTTGGACTGTACATGGTGCATCATACATCATTCCATACGAGGTACTGAACTGTGGTAACTCTGCTACGACTTTACGACTTCTTGCCCCATTAGTAGCCAGTCTAGGAGAAACGGTAACACTGGATTCAGATGATAACCTCAATTCAAGAGACCATTCGAGTATGCTTGAGATGCTGAAGAATGCTGGCGTCTCAGTCGAAGAGTACAACGAATCACGAATACTACCATTGAAATTGAAAGGCCCGATCAGTGAACCGATTATTGAAATCGATACTAGCCGCAGTAGCCAAGTTCTATCTGGATTGATTCTATCTTCCTGTACGATAAATCGAGAGATACAGGTCATAACAACGGGCAAGGCAGTAAGCCAAGATTATCTCAACCTAAGTATTGAATTAGCAATGCAATGCGGAATGCCAGCTTTTGATGGAATATTACGACCTTGGAAGCCAATCGCTCCAAAGGTGGTGGAAATACCTGTTGAGGCATCACTTCAAGCCATGGCCATCCTGATGTCCATCTGCCACCAAATCGAAGTGAAAACTCCTGGTCTAGATGCTGGAAAAGGGCTTGGCAACATCGATTTAGACGCGCAGAACAGTGAAAGAATCGATATCTCTCAGTCCATCGACGTGATTTCGCCACTGGCTGCAATAATGTGTATGAGTGACGGTGGGGAGATAATCGGTGCTGCTCATGCTCGACACAAGGAATCCAACAGAATCAACCACACTATTGAGATGTTGTCTAGTTTCGGCCTTGAATGCGAAGCGACGGATGACGGATTGCGAATGGAAGGGGGCCAGCAGCCGCATCGGCCGCAAAATATCGTAAATTGCCATGGTGATCATCGCTTATTCATGTGTGCGGCTATACTCGCCAGTCGATTTGGAGGTGAATTAGACTCTTGTAAGTCCTATAGAGTGTCTTATCCAGGCTTTATGGATAATCTGCCTCAACCATGTCTTCCGAAGTGATGATCTAATCCATCTGCCTCTATCTTCAACACGGTTGGTCTACCATGTACACAGGCCCATGGGTTCTCAATACTCCTCATATCTTGCAGCAAACGTCGCATCTCTGCTATATTCAAACTCTGTCTAGCTTTAACAGCGCCCCTACAGGAACGCATGAAGGCGATTTGGTCCTGCAAGTTGTCCACAGCCTCAATCATTCTACCGTCGACATCATCTACCAATTCAGTCAATAGGTCCTGCAGAAAACCTGTCAGGCGATTATCTCCTGCCAACAATACTGGGATACTATACAACCACCAAGCACCATCTGCTTCTCGTAAGTCGAATCCAAGGCTATTCAGCATCTCTCTTCCACCTATTGCAGCCGCCTCCTGTACCTTACTCATCTCGATAATTAAGGGTGAAATCAATGGTTGAGGACTCCATGAATCCTGAGAATTACGCAGTCTCTCGTAGCGAATCCTCTCATGCAAAGCGTGTTGATCGATAATGTACAGAGATTCACCACCTTGTGCCAATACGTATGAATCAGCAAACTGCGCCAATGGTTCCATCTCTGGTAATTGTTCATCTAGGCTTGATTCCAGTTCTGGTTCGTCCAATGGTGAAGTAGCCTGTCCCTCGCCTGAATAGCGATGTAAAGCCCTCTCATCACTAGAAAGAGCCGGTGCAACAGGTGTAGTTTGCATCCCTGGCAAAGTGGCCTGTAACTCGGGAGAACGGGATACTGGAAGGGGACGCGGCCTTTCTACCTCTACATCCTCCTGTACATCTGCACCACTGAGGTTCAATTGCTTGGTCTCAATATTGCTAGCACTCTTGACCCAAGAAGGGGCTACTTCCGGCTTTATGTCGAATTCCAACTTTTTTTCCTCGGTCCGAGGTAGTCCCGAAAGTGGAGAGTCTGCATCCACCTCAGTATCTGTAGGAGTGCTGGAAAGGGTGTGCTTGATGGCGCGCTCCAAACGCTCCAAAACACGCCATGAATTACGTAATCTGACTTCGCTCTTTGTCGGATGAACATTGACATCCACTTCCTCTGGTGGAATCTCAAGACTTAGAACGCATACTGGATGCCTCCCTACCATTAATCTGGTATGGTAACCTCTTCGAATCGCTGCATGGAAAGGCTGAGCAGCAACCGGCCGGCCATTGATTAGGATATTCACTTCATCACCTCTGCTTCTACTGATGTCAGGTGGTGAGATCCACCCACTCCACCTCTCTTGCCCCGGAGCATCCTCATCCTGAGTAGGCTGTTTTAGTTCCAATAATCTCGATGCCTGTGCCCCCAGTAGGTCGTATAGACGGTCCATCGGGTCTTCAGCGGATGGTGCTTCCAACAACACCTTACCATCACTGATCAGGGCTATTCTTACCTCGGCATTGGCCATCGCTTGCTGTACTACGACATCGACGATTCTTGCATTCTCAGTCGAGGGACGGCGCTGGAATGACAGCCTAGCAGGTTGAGATTTGAACAGGTCCCTAACCTCGATTATAGTGCCCTCTGGCATTCCGCAAGTTTCGACTTCACCCTTGTTGCCATCCTTCATCTCGATGACAAAACCTGAATCAGAACCTGAATCCCGCCTCCTGCTGCGCACACTCAAGTTGCTTACCATCCCTATAGAAGCAAGTGCTTCACCCCTGAATCCTAATGTATTGATGGCAGAGAGGTCTTCTTCATCACGCAACTTACTGGTAGCATGTCTATCGACAGAACGAGACAAATCATCACGATGGATACCGATTCCATCATCGCTTACCTTGATTGAATCAAAACCGCCTCTCTCTACTTCTATTGTAATCCACTTGGAATGAGCATCTATGCTGTTCTCAAGAAGCTCCTTCACCACCTGCGCAGGCCTCTCGACAACTTCTCCAGCAGCGATGAAACCGATGGTACGGTCATCCAGTTGCCTGATTCGGCCATCTTCGAGATGTTCACTTTCCTGCATCGAATCACTCCTGCATCAATTCATGCCGACCCTGAATAATATCGCGCAGACGGTACAACTCATCCAAGGCCTCCTTGGGAGATAGGTGATCTGGTTCGATATTTTCGAGATGCTCCAATGCTTTGGATTGTGATTCGCTGATTCCTGTTTCTTGAACTGGACTTACTACAGCGTCGATATCAGCGCCTTGTGGCAACATCCAACCCATTATGCTCTTCTGGCCCTGTTGCCTTCTTTCCGGGCCTCCTTCTCCTGCCCTAGCACCTGCAGCCTGCTTCTCAAGGAACATCAACAAGTCTCTAGCTCTGTCCACTACATGTTCTGGCAATCCTGCTAAACCAGCAACCTGAACTCCCAATGAGTCATCGCTTGCACCCTCTGCAACTCTGTGAAGGAAGCGAAGTCCTGATTTTGTCTGAGCAACCTGAACATGAACATTAGCCAATCCCTCAACCTCTTCCTCCAAGCCGACTAATTGGTGGTAATGGGTAGCGAACAAGGCTCTGCTGCCCAATCTACAAACTATGTCTTCTGAAACAGCCCAGGCGATAGAAAGCCCATCGAAAGTCGAAGTTCCTCTGCCTACCTCATCGAGAAGCAACAGGCTGCGCGAAGTAGCGCGACGAAGAATGTGAGCGACTTCGAGCATCTCCATCATGAATGTAGAACGGCCGCGATTGATGTCGTCGCTGGCTCCCACTCTGGTGAAAATTCGGTCCACTACTCCGATTCTCGCTTTCTTTGCTGGAACAAAGCAACCCATCTGGGCAAGGATGGTAATTAGTGCCGTCTGCCTAAGATAAGTCGACTTTCCACCCATATTTGGCCCTGTCAAGAGTATGAATCTGCGATCTTTGTTGAACATAGTGTCATTGGCGATGAATCCATCCTCCATATCGAGAACAGGATGTCTGCCGTCTGTTATCTCTAATCGGATGTCGTTTCCAAGAGTAGGGCGCTTCCATCCACGACTTCTAGAAACATGTGCTAAACTGGCAAGGACGTCGATAATGGCCACCTTAGAGGCTATTTCAGCAAGTTTCTCGGCATCCTGCATTACTTGCGAGCGCAGTTCACAGAACAAACGATATTCGAGGTCATTACAACGACTGTCGGCATTGATGATTACGTCCTCCCATTGCCTCAATTCCTCGGTACTATATCGCTGCGCATTGGTCATACTCTGCCTACGCAGATAATGCTCAGGAACCTTGGAAAGATGTGTCTTGGTCACCTCGATGTACCAACCGATTTGTCGATTAAATCTAACTTTGAGAGACGGGATATCCAATTCCTCACGCTGAGCTGCTTCATACTCTCTAATCCACTCATTACCCTGTTCTGATTTAGTCCTCAGTTCATCGAGTTCATCATTCCAACCTGAACGGAACATGCCGCCTTCTTTGATTGTCAAAGGCTGTTCATCGACAAGGGCTTCCTGAATCATCTGAAAAACTGATTCTAATTCGTTCAGCCCTGATGCCAAACTAAGCAACATAGGATCGGAATACTGTTCGATGGAGCGCTGTAATGCCGGCATACGGCTCAGACAATTGGCGATTGCAACTATGTCCCTACCATTAGAACGGCCATGCACCAATTGCCTAGCCAATCTCTCCATATCTCTCAGGCCCTTCAGATGTTCTCGTACCTCGGCTGTTCTACGGGCTGTTTTTACCAACGAAGAAATAGCATCTAGCCTCTTTTCTATAGCATTAATGTCAGTTGAAGGCCTTAGTAGCCAAGACTTGAGTCTACGCCTTCCCATCCAAGTCCTAGTGCAATCCAAGGCATGGAATAGTGAACCTTGCTTCTCACCAGAAAGCGTGCTGGTCAATTCCAGATTCCTCAAGGTTGTCTGGTCGAGCACCATGTTACCTTCTTCCTCAAGGAACTCGATATCACGTATTGGAATGCGCTCAGAAAGATGCAGGCGACAAAGGTAATCAGCAGCCAAACCGACAGCCTGCATGGCCAATGGATGCTGATCGAGGTCCAAATGACCGAGGTCTATACCACCGAATCCTTCCTGCAAAGCCTTCAATCTTGATTTGGCTGGAACCTCATGCTGACTAACTACTATTCCATGCATTTGGCCAATTAACTGGCCTACAATCGGCTCCTCAGCCTCTTTTCTTCCTAGGACCAATTCCCTCGGTGAATTGCGTAGCATCTCGTCAAGTAGGCGAGACCAACGATCCTCACCTTCTAATTCAAAGGCCTGAGCATGGCCAGTTGAGTTATCGATCAAGGCGCATGCCAATGATTCTCCAGAAATCACTAGGCTGGCTAATAGAGCGCTCTCCTCGCCACCGATAAGACTCTCCTCGTATAACGAGCCAGGCGTATAGATTCGAGTCACATTTCGATTCATCAACTTGCTACCATCGCGTGGCTCGCTCTGCTCAACTACAGTCACTTTGTGTCCTGCAGCCAACATCTTGCGCAAATGGCCTTCCAAAGCATGCCAAGGAAAACCTGCCATTGGTATCGGTTCAGCAGCCTTCTTGTCCCGACTTGTCAAAGATAGACCCATAACTTCGGAACCGATGACTGCATCTTCATGGAACATCTCATAGAAATCTCCCATGCGGAAGAACAGGACTGTATCCGGATGTTCCGCCTTGATAGCCATGTACTGGTCCATCATTCCGGTCTTTGCCATCCGCCACCCTCCTGCAGTCACGCTACGCGCTGGAAGCCTCACAGAGAAGGGAGGGTTCATGAACAAATCGTTGCTTTTGTCGACAAATCAGAAATTTGCCCTGCGGGTCCAGAACAATACGTTTGTTGGGGTAAAGTCTTCAACCCCACATCGCTGGACGGGTATGAGGCACATGAGTGAAGAGGTCGTCGTTGTCGCACCGAGCGAAGATTCTGAAGGTGACTTGATCGAAGATGAAGCGCCGGATTTCTGGCAGCGTATCCAGCAATGGACAAGGCAAGAGCATGATGGCCAATGGCTAAGCATCAGCGTTTTCATCGCAGTTGCTCTACTTGGTGCCGCATTGATCACTCAAGCACAAGTAATCCCTGGATACAAAATCAATCCACTGCTAGAAGATTCAAATCTAGTGGACATTGCTTGGAATGAAGATGGTAGCAGTGCCTTGGCCATAATTGATGGAGATGCTGGTTACTCCATAGTGAAAATTGATGGCAACAGCGAAACTGAGGTTCTCAAGAACGTTGCCAATTCCGTGGAAAGGGTCGAAGATGGTTGGATAGTTGGCGGAGATAATGGTTGGTTGGCATCCTGCAAGGACCCCTGTGAGACATTAGCAACCAAGTCATTTAGCGAGCAGGGTGGCGAATCGGGGCACTGGACCAACAATACTGAAGGTCAGAGCATCATTGATATTGTCAGCGATGATGGAACTTCGGGATTACTTCTAATCAGCGACGAGAACAACGAAGCAACAGTACGCTATTTCGACAGCGACAAGATTTCCGCTCCTGCCGATACCCTCGATATCGATGTCTCGCTTGAGAGCATGAGCGAACTTCCAGATGGAGAAATCATCGCAGTTGGCAATCTAGTCAGCAAGTATCCGACTTGGGCTGAAGGGGACAAGAACCCTGCATCGCTACCCACTAGAGGAGTAATCGTTGCTATAGACCTCTACGAGAACAATGTTCTCAATGACTTTGCTAATGTTGCAAACAATTCTGAATCAAACGAAACCGCAGAGATGACATCTGATTCGATGAAAGTCGAGATGGTTCTAGTCCACATTGGAGACAATGGCAAGTACCATTCCATCATGTCAGATTCGAGTTCTGATGGCATCGCCATCATCGCTGGAACCGGTGGAGCAATGCGCCTTGCTGCAGACATGAGCGTAACATCAGTCGAAGGAGCCCCGGGATCAACCTCAGCCGTAGCAGACAATAATGGCGACATATGGTTCGCTGGAGACTTGAACTTGGAACGCTTAGGACTCTTGGAGGCTGGAGAAAAGGTAGGAGAAACTGTGGAAGTTCCCCAGGGTGCAACCTTTGACTCTGAACTAGCAGTTGTTGCGGGAGAAGAAGTTCACTTCCATGGAGCATCAAAGGGAGAACGAGTAACCCTTGACCCAAATGTCAGGGACTCGATGCAATCCCTATCGGTTCTTGGAGACATACTGTTCGTTGTGGTTAGTCTAGTCATCCTCTCGATGATGGCTTGGAACATGTATGACAACTGGCATCTCGGCGGTTGGTGAGTAGTTTTTCGAGCCCGTAGGGCTCAATCCCTCTTCCGCTCCGATTAAATAAGGGAGGGCGGTCGCCGCCATCCGGAGTCGTTGATATGGCACGCAAACCCGCTAAGATGTACCGCCGAGTCAAGGGGCCTGCTTTCACCCGTCGCAAGTACATGGGTGGTGTACCTAACAACCGAATAATGCAATTCCACGTCGGAAACCGCAGTGCTGCGGAGACTGGCAAGTTCAAGATGCATCTCGAACTATTGGCTGATGAAGCCTGTCAAATCCGCCACACAGCACTTGAGGCAGCCCGTGTTATCTGCAATGCAACCATCAGAAATGCTGCTGGAACGCAGGGATACGCCCTGAGAATCCACACCTACCCGCATCAAGTTCTCAGAGAGAACAAGCAGGCAACTGGTGCTGGAGCTGACCGTGTATCACAAGGAATGCGCTGTGCCTTCGGAAAGAACGTTGGAACTGCAGCACGCGTCAAGCGTGGACAGAGAGTCATCTCCTTGCACTTCAACCCAGAGAACTTTGCTGAAGCAAAGGATGCTCTGCGTAAGGCCAAGATGAAATTCCCTACTCCGTGCAGCACCAAATTGGTCAAGGGTGCGGAGCATGTCAAGGGCCTGGTCTGATATGGACGAGCGCAAACGGATCCTACGGGAATCGTTCACTGACACAGCAGTCGTTTGGAAAGATGATTATCCATACTTCGTTCATCCGTTGACAGATGGAGTTCCTAGAATCGATGCTGACCTTATGAGAGCAGTTGCTGACCTTGTAATCGAAATTGTCGATTGGGAAGAAGTCGATCTGATTCTCGGAATTGAGGCAATGGGGTTACCCCTTGTCGCAACTGTCAGTCTGATGACCAATGTCCCGATGTTAATTGCCAGAAAGCGAAGTTATGGGCTTGAAGGAGAAGAAATTGTCAGTCAAAGCACTGGGTACAGCAAAGGTGTACTACATCTCAACGACCTCTCGGAGAACGACCGAGTGCTGATTATCGATGATGTTCTATCAACTGGAGGTACTCTCGATGCAATCCTCGAAGGCGTAACCAATACAGGAGCACAAGTCAGTGAAGTCGTCATCGTGGTTGAAAAGGGTGAAAAAATGCGGGAACTTGCCGAAAAGCATGGAACCAAAATCAACAGTCTTGTCAAGATTGAGATGGGTGAAAATGGTATAGTCATCGTAGATTGAAACGTGGGGTGAATGGATGGATCTAGACAGACATGATTTCGAAGTTGATGAATTGGTAGAGCGGCTAAAGGCAGAAGATACGCGTTTGGTTGCGCTACAGATTCCTGAAGGTCTGAAGATACAGGCCTTGGAATTAATGGATAGAATAGAAGAGAAGAGCGCTGCCAAAGTAGTTCTCGCTGCTGACCCTTGCTACGGGGCCTGCGATCTCGTACATCATAAGATGAAGATGATGGGAGTTGAGATGGTTGCTCACATGGGCCACAGTCAGATGAATATCGATTCAGGTATGCCAACTCATTTTATCCCAGTCACATACGATGGAGAACCTGAATTGGAACCTGTCATGGAGATTCTTGTCGGCCATAGAGAGATGGCTTCACAGCGCTTATCAGATTCTATGTCGGAAGATAGTGACATAACTGAAGAGGACGCTCAAGACAAATTCCTAGACGCCGTTGGGAGGGTTGCTCCACTTAATGGCAGCAAACTAGGCTTGGTTGGATCGATACAGCATCTGCACCTCTTACCCTCGTACAAGGAGAAACTGGAAAATTCTGGATTTGATGTGTGTATTCCAACTGGTGGGGCTCGTCTATCTTTCCCAGGACAAGTTCTAGGATGCAATTATTCTGGAGATGATGATGACATTGGACACTACCTCTTCCTCGGTTCTGGAGATTTCCACCCGATTGGTTTGGTACTACATACGGGCAAGCCATTGGCAATACTAGACCCCTATACAACTGAAGCAAGAGAGATGTCTCTCGAATTCATAGAACGCATACTGCGCCAGAGATTCGGCCTTATCACCATGTCTCAAGAAGCAAAAAGTTTCGGAATTCTAATCGGTGAAAAGCCAGGGCAAATGCGTCGTTCTCTGGCCTTGCGGATGAAGCGCATGTTGGAATCGCACGGCCGTAAGGGGTACCTGTTGGCTTTGGAACACGTAGGTCCTGAACTGATCGATTTCTATCCAGTCGACGCTTTCGTGAATACCGCCTGCCCACGTATCGCTATTGATGACTCAGTCAAGTATGCTAAGCCGTTGATTACGCCTTACGAACTTGAGGTTGCGCTGGGAGAAAAGAAGTGGGAAGAAGGATACCAGTTCGATGAGATTCCCTGATTCAAACAGGTCTTGCAAATTCAATAATACCGAGGGTAGCGTCTATATCGACCCACTGCAAGCCCTTCGTATTCTCATATGATTGCTAAGGGTAATCGGATGAACCCATACAACCTATCCAAATTGATTAGTTGCTACTTGTTATTCATTATCGATCTTCAATTCTTAGTTCAGGTTTTTTCTTGGAGAACAAATCAGTTGAAAGCCATAGACAAAATAGAATAGAGGGGATAGAAACTAGGCTAGATAGAATCATGGTGTGAGAATCAAATTCATTCCCAGTAATCGCTAAAACAATCTCTGCTAAAAGTCCAATCAAACCTTGTAGAATTATCAACAATAGAATACAAATCAGAACTGGTTTGCTTAGTAGATTAATGTCTGGACCGTTTTTCTTCTTAACCCACTCGATTTCTTTAGTCGCCTTATTCACTTTATCTATGAGCAGACTGTTGGATTGTAGGTATTCTGTAGAGTTTATTGGGACGATTCGCCCGTATGTGTGATTTCCGTCCTCGCTTGTAATTCTCATATGGCCGAATTTTTTCAAGGGGTAATGCTTAATCATCAGTGTCTTCATCCACCTAGGTCTTTTCACAATATGGTGATATTCATGAGAGGGGTCATCCCAAACAGTCCAGTAAAATTCCGTGATGTCATTTCGTCTAACTTGGAATGCCTCTCTCCTAAGTTCAGAATTTATCCGTGCCTCTTCTTTGGTCTCACCACGTTGATTTGTAATTTTAAAACCTAGAAAGACCATTTCCAATCATCCTCTTCAAACTCTACTAGAAAAATTTGATTTATAATTCTGAGGCCAATACCCATCCGATACCCATGCGTGAGATGCCTGTCGCATGGGTACCCCTTTGAAATATCACTATGA
>DAWL01000138.1:0-6227 GCA_002505935.1 Euryarchaeota archaeon UBA226
TGCTAATCACAATTCCCTTCAACTACCACTACATGAGGAGGACATGCCCGGCGATACCACATGGATGGATGAGAGATTCTCAGAACTCAAGGAGATGGATTTGCAATGGGACCCACCTACCCTTGAATCCGCAAGTACGCCGCGTTGTACAATGGATGGCAAAGACATGATCATGCTCTCTGCCAATAATTATCTCAACTTGACAACACATCCTCGAGTCGTCGAAGCGATGATTGATGCAACTCGAAGATTTGGTGCAGGTTCAGGTTCTGTCCGCGCCATCGCCGGAACTATGCAGATGCACCTCGAAGCAGAACGCACCGTGGCGAGATTCAAGGGTGTTGAAGCAGCGTTGATTTATTCTGCTGGTTACACCGCCAATGTTGGACTCATTCCCACTTTGGTCAAAGGAAAAGAAGATGTCATCATCTCGGACGAATTGAACCATGGTTCTATCATAGATGGTGTGCGATTGACCAAGGCACAAAGAGCAGTATATCCTCACAATGACATGGCTGGTTTAGAACAAAGCCTGAATGAAAATTCGGATGCGGAGCGCAAACTGATAATCACAGATGGAGTTTTCAGCATGGATGGAGACATCGCTCCACTCGATGAGATAACCAAACTCGCTGAAGAACATGGCGCTATGGTTTTCGTTGACGACTGTCATGGCGAAGGAGTCCTAGGCAAGTCTGGAGCAGGAATAGTAGATCATTTCGGATTGCAAGGCAAGGTGGATTTTGAGATAGGTTCATTCTCCAAAGCCTTAGGTGTGCAAGGAGGTATTGTTGCCGGTAGCGAATCCATGCGTACACATGCAATAAATCACAGCCGCTCATGGCTGCTTTCAGGAAGCCAACCTCCTGGAGTTGCCGCTGCACAGAAAGCGGCGATTGAAGTGCTAATGGACGAACCGGAGCATCATCAGAGATTATGGCAGAACACAGATCACTTCCGCAAAGAGATGGAATCTCTCGGCTTTGATCTCGGAGAATCGTGCACTCCAATCATCCCAGTAATGTGTGGTGAATCTGCAAAGGCCAAGGAGTTGTCCAAGGGGTTGCAAGAAGAAGGTGTCATGGCTGGAGCAATCGTCTTCCCGATGGTAGCCAGAGACAAAGCGCGCGTACGGAATCAATTGTCAGCAGGTTTGAGTTCCGAAGACATCGAAGAGGTCCTGCGAATTTATGAGAAGGCTGGAAAAAAGGTCGGCCTTGTTTGATCACTCTTCTTCATCGAAGACTGCAACAACCTCGGCAAGTTCTTCGTCGCCTCCAGCAGTATCCACTTCCTCTACCACCATCTTGCCATCAAATGGGTCTAAGCCATCTTCCAATCTACACAATAATCGCCATCGAGGAGCCCATGATAAGTGGATATACAATGGTCCGGGAATCAACAACAACAACCATGCACCCCATATCCAGAACTCAAGCAATTCTGTCATTTCCAATGATAACCAAGCCAATCCTACAAACGGCATTGGATAGAGCACTTTACGAGGTGGTGAAATAGGTGGACGCGCAGTGATTCCAACTATTATTCTTGAAAATAGTCCCAAACTCGCAGCGACCGTCATTACAAACAATGTGGTCACCACAAATGTACGCCACCAAAGCGATAGATCCCATTCACGAAGGTAGCCAATAGGGAGTAACAAAGACAGGCCAACCAACAAACCATACAGTGCTCCAATTATTGCAGGATGAGTTGCATCAAGAGGAAGATTGAGGAATCTCTGAGACAAACCTCCGCCCTGTAACAACTTGCGTTGAGGCTTGGGAAGTTCCTGCAAAGACTCTCTCCAAGACATCCTGAACGGACTTATGAGCCGATATCAAGAGTATCAACCTTCTCCGACTCTTCTCCCTCATTTACCGTACTACGTCCCCTTACTAGAACTCCGAAGTCGATTTCGCTCTGTCCTGGGGTAGTATCCAACCATTCCCTCTGTAAGAGTCCTGACTCCTGTTCCTCGTTCTTTCGAGCGGTTTCAAAATCATCACCCGTTCCATTGAACATGTTTCGCAGAGCAACGGCTTCTTTCAACAGGCTCAGATGTATGGAAAGCCTGCTCTTCGATGGTTTTTCTTCGACCCAAGTTCCGAATTCTTTTCGTCCCTGATTGTCCATTGTAATGACCAATTCTCGAGACAATTGACGTGGAACTACTGAGAGTTTGGAAGTACCAACCTCTTTCCATCCAGAAGTGGTGCACAGCAATACCTTGGCGTCCTGCTCCCCTTCACCATTATTCCAAGGATGAGTTGAGTTGATTGCCAATGGACAATCTCTGATGCGCGACAAAGAACTGCTAGCATGTGCAATACTAGCCAAAGTTAGTGGAATCAATAGCATGCTCCAATATCCCAAGCCAATCCAGAGCCAAAGTACAGCAAACAGAATAATCCAAAAAAGGGACACTGCAATTAGTTGTTTTTCTAGTGGTTTGCACAAGGAAATACCTCGCTCTGAATCCTTCATCAGAATGTATCCTTCAGGTAAGTCCTCGCGCATCTTCAAACCCACTCTTCAGACGCTACGCGAGGCGCTGGAACTGATGAATACTGTGATTCTCTCCGCTCGATTCGGATGGTGTAAATTCCGCCTCCACATAGTGGAGGCGTGGCAGACATTCAAATGCCGTCCGATAACCCACCCTGTTTCAGACGGTGCTAACATGGTGCAATTACCACCCGGAGTTATCGAGGAAACTCGACGCGGAGGGGCGGATGTATTGCAAATAATGGTCAGAGATTTGGTGGCCTCCTCAGAGGATGCATACATTCGAGTTGAACGCAGGCCAGATACTGGTTTGCCGCGTACAGGATACATCGTATTCAGAGATGGACAACCAGCCATGGCACTGCACGAAGGCGATCTCGATCGTACGGCGATTGAAGCCTTGATGGAAATCGAAGAGGATGCAATGAGCATAGATGCTCTGTTGACTGCACATTCTGGAATCGATATTTCTCCTTTGATTGAACTATACCCAGAAGCATTGCTGCATCTCGAACGGATTGCACCCAGCGACCATGAACAACCAGCTCAGGCTGGAGTAGGCGAATGGTGGAATACTGAACGTTTGGAAACATTGTCGTGGAAGAAGGCAACAGACCTTCCCGATTTCATTCCAACAATGAAAGCCCCGGAAATGATTCGAAAAATGAGCGAGGCCAGAATCATCAGAGAGTCTAAAGAAGATGGAACAGTTCTGATGGGAGGTTATCTGCACTTGATCAATACCGATGATATCGCTTCGGTGATGAATTTCGCTGGAGAATTGAATTTGCGAGGAAGGCCTCTTTTGTCCATCTCCCGTCAGCCCGTAGAACGTCAAGTTTCATTCTTTGGAGAAGGGGAAAATACCTGCCTCTGGTTAGTGGAAAGACCGGATGGTGACGAACAAATCGGACCATCTCTAGAGCGATTGCTTCGTCTCATCGAAGGCTGGATGGATGAGCATAGATCCGCAGTTATTCTATTCGATGGATTTGAATTCCTTTCAGGAACACATGGAGATGATAGGGCGTTTGGATTCCTTCGCAGATTATCCGACTTGGTAAGGAATAGTGATGATATTCTCTTGATGCCAGTCGTGCTTTCCGCTTGGCAGGATATCCTACAACACCAGATGATGAGAGCGACTGACCCACTTGAGTTCAAGGACATAGAAGAATGGTTAATCGACCCTGATGTATTGGATGACCATCCCTTTCTAGAAATAGTCATGGACGAACATGAGGCGGCGGCAGTAGACCGGAAGATCGCTGAGAAGATGGGGCTTGATACTCCCATTAGTCAAGATTTAAGCGCGGCTTCGACCGATACTAATGCTCCAGTTGTCGAAAGAACGGAAACCGGCTCCTTAGATGAATTGATGCAAGGATGGGCCAAAGAAGCCTCTTTGGATGAAAGCGAAGAAGAGGATGAGGTAGTTGAAGATGATTGGACGCCAAAATTCCACTCCGGAGAGACGGGGGAGACACTGCAGGAAGATGATAGCGACGTAGAAGATATGATTCAGAAGACCAAGGAAGGTGGTTTCAAAGAGCCTGAGCGCCAACGTGGCCCACGTCCTGCAATCAAGGCGAGAAGAAAGAGACCGAAAATTCACTTTACAAACAAGAAGGTCGATGGGGTTGTAAAATTGGGTGCAGCAGAGGCTGTGGGCAAAGATATCGACGGGGAACTTCCTGTGCCCCCTGATCTAATGTCATTGAAAACTTCCGAACTTGGTGATGCGAGTAACAATGCGGATGAAATAACCGCAGAACTTCCTGAATACGATCGAATTGACCATAATGCGCAAGATGCATTAGGACCAAGCAGCGGAGTTGCACTTGGCCGAATAGAAAAGAGTGAGATTCCCGAAGCCAGCGGTGACCTGAATATGCGCAGTAAGAATAAGTCTTGGAGTCAGGCAACAGAACAGGACCGTGCCAAGTACATCGCTGATTGGCCTGAAGCGAGTGAACTTGATCAAAAGGCTGCGAAATCACTGAAGGCCGCAACCGATGCTGCCATCAAACCAATTCACATGAAAGAAAATGCTGACAACGAAATACACAGCCCTCTGTTGGCTAGACCCGGTACTGATGCAAAGAACCCCGTTGGCCGAGGGCGAAATGTTAGCGAAGTCAAACAAAAGGCCAGTGATCCTGTTTCGGTTGAACGCCGAATAAGAGAGAAAGAAATGCAAGCCTACAAAGAATGGAAGATGGAAGGGCGCATCACGCCTGATAACTTAGGACACGAAGAGGAGGAATGAAATGTCGCGCAAGAGTGGGTTGAAGGTCGCTCTAGACAAGGCTATGCAAAGCCTTGGAGACGAGCGGTTCCAACGATTAGTGGGTGATGTAAAGAAGCCTACTGAACGCAAAAGAAGATCAACGTTACTCGAAGCAGCAAGACCTGCTCAGAGAAGCGCTTCTGCTGCTATTGCGAACAAAGTGCTTGGTCCTGAGAGTGATGTCAAATGGCGAGAGATGGACCTCCGCCCCGACCTCAGAGATAATCCCGAGGCTAGATTGGAGGATATTGTCAGTAGTAGATTCGTTCACCTTAGAAGAAGCGATAAATGGTTGAATGAACCTGAAGAAGTTCGCAATGAAACCTCACAAGGGGAGAGCATTCTCGGTTTGGAAGATGATGGAACACCAGTTTGGCGCAGAATTCTCGAAGACCAACGTTCTAGACTAATGGCAATCGAGCCAGAAAGGGTCAATATTCAGCGTTCTAAAGCCACAGAATACATAGAACACTCTCTTCCAGATTGGCCGGAAGTCATTCCAAAGAGCAGTGAACACACATTCAATGAGTTCCATGTCTGCCCTGAAAATCTACATGCTGCAAGGGCAATTGATGCAATTCTAGATGAGCCAGCGAAGCGTTGGAACCCACTGTTGATCAATGGAGAAAGTGGTACTGGAAAGAGCCACTTATTGTGGGCCTGCGGATTGCAGATGGCGAGGCAAGACCCCAGCAGACTGGTACGGATAATCAATTGTGGACAATTGGATGAAGAAAGGCCCGCAGGTTGGCAGAGAACACTCGCAGCAACCTCAATGCTACTCATCGATGACCTACAAGTCATCCTCGATGTACCAGATTCAATGCAAAAGATTGGGGAAGTTGTTGACCATGCCATCAATGTCGGTGTGCAGGTGGTCATTTGCACCAGCGATACAGACTTCAGTGGAACAGCGGGTAATCGTTTGGCACAAGTTCTCAATGGCACTAGAATGGTGACTCTCCGAAGACCTGGTCTAGCATCAAGAATGACCTATCTGCGCGAAAGATCAGCGATCAGAAGATTGCTCTTAGATGACCTGCAACTGAGTGTGATTGAATCTGAAAGTCCCGGTGATTGGAGAAGTCTGGCACAATCCTTGGAAGTGGTTGCTGAAGCTATCGAAAGAGGTGCAAGTCTTGATCAGCTGATGGACATCTCAACTATACTCAGCGGAGAATATGAATCACAGATTCATGAAATGCCTGAAGATAGAGAAGACATACAAAGCCTGTCAAAGGGGATGATTTCTGAGGCTTTGGAATACGTTGAACACATTCCTTTAGACGTCGACATAGAGCTGGAAATCCCACCTGTTGACCTACCACCTGATGAATACGAGGTCCCAGACTTGCTTCCCAAGGACTCGAAGACTGCAATAGACAATCTAGTCGATAGACACCTTGGTGAAGAACTAGAGAGGATGAAG
>DAWL01000138.1:6541-8998 GCA_002505935.1 Euryarchaeota archaeon UBA226
AGCCCGTGGTTCACGCCGTCTCAGTTAATGAGCGTGAAAGGCATTTGATCGATGAAAGAAAGGAGCCTGATGCAAAAGATTTGATCAGGGTGAAAGGCGACCTAGAGGTTGTCGACGAATTGATTGATGATGCATTCAACAAAGCCGATCGAAGGGTTATGAACGAAGCAGAAGTTCTGAGTTCACTATTGGAGGAATTACAGACATTGTCAGAAAAGATGGCTACTGCCAAGGCTAGAGACCTAATCAGATTGGTAGATAGGCTATATGATATCGAAATGAAATTACACACCGTTGATCCAGTTAGATGGCCAGTTCCTGAGATGCCTAAGAGTAGAAGACCTTTCAAGAGAGTAGAGCCTGAACCTGAACCTGAACCTGAGGAAATTTTTGACAGTATACAATCAGGTAACTCATCAGTTGCCTCACTGAGGGCTTTGACGATTCTCACTCCTACGGAGGAAGAGTGAATCATGGGCTCCAAAAAGGAATGGTGGAGCGAGGGGATTCCATTCCAATGCATTCCAGACTGTGGGAGATGCTGCAATGAGCCAGGTGGAATAGTCCATCTCTCCCAAACTGATGCTGAAAATCTGGCTCAATTTTTTGAGATGCCAACAAGTGAATGGTTGCAAAGAGACTGCAGGCGTAGGCTGGATGGCAAATGGGTGTTAAAGAGCCGCCCTGAAGATGATATTTGCATCTATCTTGATGATGACATGAAATGTATGGTCTATGATGCAAAACCAACTCAATGCTCAGCATTTCCATGGTGGAGGGAAAACCTCAGAACTGAAAGAAAATGGAATAAAGTGGTGCGTGGATGCCCTGGATTATCTGAAGATGGAGCGCCTTTAATCGATGGGGAAGAAATCATGAAATGGGTCCTAGCAGATCAAGAAGCATCCAAGGGATTCAGACACCTTGAACGAAAAGATTAGGCAAAGCCAACTCAGAAGTCAAAAGGGTTGTGAAAACCACCTTGGTTCTGCTGCTCTTCATGATTCTGTTGAGGATACGAATTCGGCATAGGGGTTGGCTCAAAGGCGGTTTCATCATCCCAAATTGAGGCATCAAGCATAGCAGCCATACGCGGACTTTCCTTGTATTCAGAATATGATGAATTCGTCAGCATGCGTACGAAAAATAGACTTAGCACCAAGAAGAAAACTATCGCTGCAAGGTCCATCCCTTGGAAATATGGCACAGTCTGTTCCGTGGCACCCTTGACTGCCCCTACACAATCAGACTGTACAAATTCGACCATGTCAACATACCCTGATTCTGTAATTTCATTGGGACAGAAAGGCGAAGTTATGGTAGGAGGTAGACCTGCGATACTGTTGACCAAAAACAGAAGCATCAAGAGTATTGAAAGTAGCAGTAAAGGACTGACAATCAAAACTCTGCGCCAACCGATATTCATCGCCTCCTTTGGCCTTCAACAAGTCCTACTGCCTTCCTTGTCAATAATTGTTGTATGCTTCAAAGTGAAAATGTAAGATTCCACTCCTTGCAGACTATTGCCGGTATACAACACTAGGTGTATTTCACTACACCAATGTGTGCTATTCAGAATAAGTATGCGCCGGACTTATACAGGTGGCACAGGTCGGCTGCAATCGAAGGTGACCGGATGCCCGATAATGAGGAAGCAGAAGAGGTTCTGTTGAGTCTGACCGCATCGCATTTGGACATCGGAATGCGCGGCATTCCCGTCGGAACCTGTAGAACAAGTTCTGTTAGTGCAGATGGAGGTGTACACTATGTTGGTTATCCCATCGGCGAAGTTGCTGAGATGGACCCCGAAGACATAGTCTTCCTGTTGTTCAACAAAAAGTTGCCAAGCAAAGAGGAGGCGAGTGCCTTCCGAGAAGATCTGTTTTCTAGAGCAGTTGTCCCAAAAGGAGTTCTACAGGTGTTGGAGAATCTGCCACGTGAAGGGCACCCTATGGATTGGCTATCCATTGGAATACATGCCATGGGGATGGTGGGCAAGACAGATGATTGGAATGAAGATGCCCTCAACTTGATTGCTAGAATGCCATGGCTGATGGCTGCAATTTTCCGTATTCGCGGTGGACGAAGCGGGCAATTACCAGTAGTCGACCCATCGATAGGAATGGTTGAGTCTTTCGTCGCAATGTTGGAACCTGAAACTGAGCAAGTTGCGGACATGGTCAAGGTTCTGAGGACATTCTTAGTTCTGCACATGGACCACGGCGGTGGTAATCTCTCAACATTTACCGGAAAAGCAGTTGCTAGTGGACATGCAGATGTGTATGCCTCGATAGCCTCGGCAATGAATGCATTATCTGGGCCATTACACGGTAGGGCAAACCAATCCTGCTTAGAATTTGTACAAAGAATTGGAACCGATGACCCTGTCAAGGTTGAAGAGTTCGTGCGCGCTGAACTAGCAGCAAAGAGACCTGTGTTCGGATTTGGTCACGCTGT
>DAWL01000007.1:0-2603 GCA_002505935.1 Euryarchaeota archaeon UBA226
AAGGGTGCAGAGAAACTACGTCCTTCACTCAAGGCTCGTGGCAACCTCGGCAAGTAAAGCCATCATTGTATAGCGTGCTCCATCTTGAGAGCATTTTGTTTACACGTTTGGGCTCCAATGTATTCAGAGGTCAAGAGGCCTCGGTTAATTCGTAAGAACTCAAAGTATAGAATGTAGCCAACACCGTAATCTCTTCGCCACTGTCGCTATTGACGAATGGAGTTGCGATATTCACATCGACTTTGACATTGAAGATGATTTCACCGGCATCTTTGTCCACAGTCAAATTTGCTATTGTATTCTGATGATTTTCGTATGTGTTGTTCTGAGAGGAATTCTGCCACGTGGCAATCATTCCGAGCGGGTGCTCGCTGCATTCAGAAACTGAAATATTTTCTAAATTCATAATCGAGAATTCGTCAGGGACCTCTGTGTCATCATAATTCGATTGCACATTGTCACATGCCTCACCGACTCCACCTTCATTGGATTCCTCATAACTCAACATGAAAGAGACTGCTATTACATCGGCTGGAATTTCAAACAAGAAACTGTGAGTATTTCCGTTTGCAACCGGTGCCATCTGTTCTTCGGATTGCTCGTCTAATTTAATGCTCAAATTCCACATCGATTCTGGGTCAGGTCCAGCCTCAGCCTTTTCTGGAGCGCTGTTGAGGTAATAGATCTCTGTGGGGATGATAATTAGTAGAATAGCAACTCCAAAAGTCGTCAATTTTTTCCTTTCAGGTAATACTTCCAACCAAGGATCTTGATTCTTGATGACCATGATGAAGTGAGCGATGAATGCAGCCCCTACTCCTGGAACCGATTCAAAGACGTGGACATTCAGTCCAAACAGACGCCACAGAATGACTGCAGTCAGAGCAGAAGTCATCATAATTATCGAATGTCGAGATGATGGCTTGAAACCGGCCATTCTGATGATTATCAATGGAATGAACATTCCACCTAATCCGTATACTGCAAGAACAACCAGTGAGAATACCGAATTGTTTCCAGAGAAATATGCTCCCAAGGAAAGACAGGTTGCAACGAATGCCATTGCAATAGTTGTGAGTTTTGTCTTCTTGTGATTCTCAGACCACTCGGGAATGACGTCATCGGTTATCGCTGCTGTACAAGCCAGCACTTGTGAATCAGCAGTTGACATTGTCGCTGCAAAGATCGAAGCGAGTATCAGGCCGACCCAGAATGGCCCTAGAACATCCTTGGCAAGCATTGGTAATGCCAATTCAGGATCGAAACTGCCTTCCACAGGGAAGATTACTCTCGACGCTAAACCGATGATAATCATCAGTGCCAAGAAAGGAGTCTGCCAAACGAAGAACCACAGGCATGCTTGCTTACGGTCCTCTTCAGAATCCAGAGTCATGATTCTGGAAACTACCTGTGGTTGACCAGCGACTCCAAGCCCTCCTAGGAAGAAGGCAAAGATCCACAGGCTTAGGCCTAACATCAAATCAGGAGGGGTGATTGAAGTCAATGCTGGATCGATATTGGTGAGAGAATCGTGCATCCCACCAAACCAACCGACTTCGTTCAAAGCAACAAAGCAGAGCAGAGTCGAACCGACAAGCATTACACAGGATTGTACAGCATCTGTCCAGATAGATGCGCGGATTCCGCCTGCGTAACAATATGCTACCACAAGAACGAATCCAATCAGGATACCTATCCATTCATCCCATTCGAGCATAGCGAGCAGCGCTTTACCTCCACTTGATAATTGAGCACCTGCATAAATCAGTAGGAAAGCAACAGAACAGATAGCAGCCATCTTTGCTTCTGGTGCCCCCTTAAAATTTGCAACTAGGGATGAAAGAGAGCGGATATTCCTCTCTTTTCCTTCATTCTGAATGTACTTGTACAACCAAATCCAAGCGACCAATTGACCGATGGTAGAAATCAGTGATATCCAAATCGCAGAATACCCCATCATCCACATGAAACCAATGAAACCGATGAACATGTAACCAGAATTCCAAGTGGAAACTGCCGATAATGCCGCGAGAGCAGGATGCATTCCCCTGCCAGCAACCAGATAATCATCGGTAGTATCCTTCTTTACGCGGATACTGGCCAATCCCACTCCCGCAAAAAGGAGGAGAAAGGCGAGGAATGATACCAGTACTAGCCAACTCACAAGGGGCTGTGGAAGCCAAGCATACTTCTAATCAACGATTCAGCGACCTAGGTTTTCTTCCAATGATTGACAAGAGTAAGTTGAGATTTAACCCTCAACGACTTAGTTGTTTTAATTTCAATCTTGCAGGAATAGCATATTTTCCATTTGGAAAATTGTCTAGATAGAATTGGATATCTGAAGGATCCATGCTGTCTTTGACCATTGACCAAGTTTCATTATCCGCTTCCTCATTTTGCCCGCCACCTGCAGCACTTCCAATATCAATATCTTCTAATGGGTCGGTAGGTCCAGTTCTTTGTGCAGGCCCGCCTGGTCTTTGTCCGCGTGCTGCGCCACCTATGTCGATAGCGTCCAATGGGTCGGCAGGTCCAGTTCTTGCGCCACCTATGTCGATATCTTCCAATGGGTCGGCAGGTCCAGTTCTTGCGCCACCTAT
>DAWL01000007.1:2952-16430 GCA_002505935.1 Euryarchaeota archaeon UBA226
GTTCTTGCGCCACCTATTTCGATATCTTCCAATGGGTCGGAAGGTCCTGCCCTGTCACTCGTGCCGCCAGCAACGTTGGTGACTCCTCCACCGCCACTTGGCGGCCTTCCTGGTGGCCCTCCTCCTGGCCTCGCAGGCCCTCCTCTTGAGGGGCCTTGTGGTGCTGGAGCGACAGGTTCAGGTTCTGGCTCAGGTTCTGGCTCAGAAACTCGTCCGGGAGGTCCGCGAGGTGGCCCTCTACTTGGTGGTCCTCCGGATTTTGCGGCACCGCCTTGGGCCTGAGCCTTGAAAGTCCTCTTCATCTGAGGGGAAAGAGGTAGGCCACGCATGGCTTCTGGGATGTATGAGTCATCATCGTCATCTCCATCGTCCTCAAGTTGTTGTTGTAGTTCGCTTGCTCTATCGCCGAAGCCTTTGGCATTCTGCTGGAATTGCTGTGCTTTTTCTTGCTGCTGAGCAATGATGTCCTTTGCTTCATGGAAGTCGCTGACGCTGAAGTATCCGGCAAAGTCGCCATCTCTGTGTCGAACGATAACCGCATCTGGGCCTTTCTCTTGAATCACTTCTATGGCGCGAGTCACCGGCACGTCGCTTGGCACTTCGAGAATCTTGGTTAGCATGACGTCTTCTATTTTCAGTTTCTTGGGATTGGCTCCACCATCAACTGCCGCATCGATTTCTTCAGCGGTTAGTACTCCTACGATTTTCATGTTCTTCTTGTTGCCATTGTGAAGGATGACAGCAGTAGCGGGATCTTCTCTCAATATGTTGAGAATTTGCTTCATCTTGGTCTTTACAGGAACTAATTCGTGTTCGTCTGTGATGGACATCTGACCTATCATTGGTACGTCGGACATGTATTGCCGGTGAATCTGCTCCGTTATGAGTCTTCATACTCCTTCATCTGATGTGAAAATACGCCTTTAGTTTGGTAATGTTGATGGGAGGGGGCTTATCTTAGCCCATTGTGAGCGAGAGGAGATTGACCTCCTTGCGGGGTTTGGACGTGTTTTTGCCGGATGGCAGGAAGGTAGGTGTGGTCCACGATTCGGTAATTGATTCAGAGGATTGGAGTTGTTCACATCTCTTTGTCAGGGAGACCGACCCGGCCCTTGTCGAGGATAGCATTCACTTGGCGGTCCCTTGGAGATGGGTGCGCGGCATCAATGATGCAGTCATTTTGCGTTGGTTCCCTGCAACCCCTATCCCAAAGAACCCCTGACCCCTCGCGCAGGTTGGTTCAGATGCTTGAAGTCCACGTTCTCGGTACGTCTTCGGCGCGTCCTGCGCATGGAAGATCCGTTTCTGGTTCGGTCATCGACACTCCCGTTGGGCAGATTTTGGTCGATTGTGGAGAGGGTCTACAACAGCGCATGAAGGACCATTCTGCACGTTTGAAGAATTGTGGGATGCAGCAAAGGCTGCGCCATACTAGGTTGCGTTCGGTGCTCCTTACGCATGGCCATCTGGATCATTGCTGGGGAGTGCTTCCGTTGTTGCAGAGTATGGCTCTTGATGGTCGCTCCAAACCGTTGGTCATCGCAGCACCAATCAGCGATATCGCATTTGATACTTTGATTCAGGGAGGGGCATATGCCGAACTCAACGATGTCGGAATTGCGCGTGTAGATTTGGCAAGACAATGGCAACATTGGTGGAGTCTTGGAGCAACTTTCGACCAACTAGGCTACGAAATCGCTTGGTACGCTGTCGACCATAGTACGGGCGAGCGTTGGATGCGATTGAACCCAGAGAGTGGTGAGTGCGAATTATTGGCTGGCCCGGTTGACTTGGTGGATGGTCTGAAGATTTCAAGCCACGAGACTCTGCATTCGGTTCCAAGTTGTGCCTGGTCGGTAAGACTGGCCGATAAACCAGGGCGTTTTGATAGAGAAAAGGCGGACCAATTGGGCCTTGGAGTGGAACAGGTCAGCAGTTTGGCAGATGGTCAGGATGTGGAGTACTCAGGACAATCACTCAAGGCTGCAGATTTCAGAGCGCCAAGCAAGGCTGGACTTTCGGTATTGATCAGTGGTGATACCAAGGCTGGCGTTCCTTCCTTTGAGGAATTAGGCAAAAGCGGTTCTGGCCCTGATTTGTTGATTCATGAAGCGACTTATACTGATATCAAGCAAGACAAGGCGGATGAGTGGATGCATTCATCGGCTAGAGATGCTGCCAAAGCGGCGCTTGCGATGGGGGCAAAGCACCTGTTATTGACGCATTACAGCTCCAGTCTTGAGGAGACATCTACTTCGGTCAGTCAGGCCAAGGAATTGCATTCTTCTTGTAGCGCAGCAGATGATGGAGATATCATTCGTCTGACCTATGAAGGGACTAGCCAATTGCGTTGGGATGGTCGTGGTTGGTCGCAAATCAAGGATGCTTTTGTTCAGTGAATCTTCTGCGATATACCGTCAGAGTTTCTCGCGTGAAAAATAATCGGTTTCCCACGTGCGGAATAAGTGTCATGATTAGACACATGCGCGCGCTCGCGTGTGTGCGCGTGAATTGTCACCTGAGTAGACCCGCGCTCGCGCAGGCGCGCTTGTCCTCCTAGGTAGACCCGTAGATTGCGAGATTTTTTCTTGAATCAAATGAAACCATTTGGGGATTGTTTGAAATGAAGGGCTTGCAAGAGAGGTGCATGCGCAGAGCGATGGTGTTGGTTTCGTTGCTTTGCATGTTGGCGATTCTTCCGCTTGCCTCCGGTATCGAACAGGGGCGCGCTCCACCTTCTTGCCAGACCATTGGAGATTTGAGTCAAGCAGTGTTTCAGTTGGATGATGGCGATTGTGCCACTTACAATATCGGAACCCTGTCAAGTGGACAGGTTCTTGAGTTTGATTTCACAGTCAGTGCCGATGCCATAGATATCATGCTGATGACGAGTAATGTGTATGAAGCATACATTGGCGGTCATGCATATGGACACGTGATTGAGGCAGCCTCATTATTGGCCGTGGAAGGAACTCAGTATTTCCATTGGAGTCCGGATGCTAACGATATCAACAAGCAATTCTACCTCGTCTTCGATAATCTAATGCATGACAACGATGCTGGTGAAGGCGATCAAGGTGGTTCCACCTCGACAGTGCAAGCCAGTATGATGCAGATGCAGGATTCCTATTGGACGGATTTCCACAATATCGTCGTCATGGATATTGGCACCCATATCGAGTTGTTGGGCGGTGATGAATTGAGCCTTGATGCTGGAACTCAAGTGAATGTCACGGTGTGGCCGATGAGCGGTGAACCCGACATCTATCTGATGACTGAGCAACACAGAACCACCTATCTGAATGGGGATAGCGGAGCATTCCATGTTCCAGGTGCTTCGTTGACTTCTATCAACAGTCAAACTTCGATGCGCTGGACGATTACCCAAGAACAAGAAGGTCAGCCGATGTATCTGATGCTGGACAATGAGGCCTCTCCGGCAGGGGGCGGTCCCGGTTCATCCGAGGCTCGAGTAACAGTTCGAATCGACCTATTACCGGTATGGAATCCAATCATCAGCGACAACCTAGATTCACAGGCTGCAATCATGGGTCAATCTGTCGAGTTGAATGCATTGAGCACCCCCAATAGACAGGGCCAGATTCAGTCCTTGGAATGGGATCTTGATGTTGCGGTTGACTCTGACGGAGACGGCACTCTCGACAACGACTTAGATGCCACCGGCTGGATAGTGAGTAAGAGTTGGACAAGCCCGGGTAATCAGCGAGTAAAATTGACGGTGACTTCACCAGATGGGCAACAAGCGCAAGCAACCTATGATGTCAGTGTCATCGATGTTCTTCCTCCTGTAGTTTCAATCACCCATGATACTTCATCAAACACGATGAATGAGGCATTGGCTCCAGTTGGAGAATTGATTACATTCACCGCTGGGATAAGCGATGACCATACAGTTGCAGGTAAGCGTTGGACGCTTGACGGAGTAGAGGTTAGTTCGGGTGATGAATGGAGCAAGGGTTGGATGAGTCCTTCAACTCATACCTTGATTCTCGAGGCTACAGATGTTTCTGGAAACAAGGCTAACGCTACTTTGGTCATCAATGTCATCGATACTACTGAACCACAACTGGATGTTACCAAGGTCACAGTTCCAGTCTCGGTCACTGCAGGTGAAGGATTCACTCTGAGTGCAGTAGGGGCAGCATCGGATACTTTCGATGATGATTCAGATCTAGAGTATCGTTGGGATCTTGATTTGGATGTAGATTTTGATGGAGATGGAATCAAGGATAACGACCCAGAATTGACAGGTCAGACGGTAAAGGTCATACTTCCAGATGTCGGTGAGACATCGATACGTCTGACTATCGTCGATGCAAGTGGAAATTTTGTTACCAAGGGGTACACAATCCAAGTAGAAGCCCCACCAGAATCGAATACCACGATGATAATTTCAATCATCATCATCATACTGGTTGCCGTTGGTGGAGTGGGTGCTTTCATGTGGCGCCAAAAGGAGATGGGATTGGCAAGACAGTTACTGGCTTCGCACGGTTTGAATGCTGAAGAAATCGATACTAGGATCCAAAATGTTCTCGCCAATAGCAACCTTTCTTTCTTTGCCAAAGCAGTTGATTTAGCAGGTTTGTCGCATGGAGAAGACCAGCCATTGACCGAGGAGCAGCGCGCTATTTTGGCACGCAAGGCTGAGATGGAGAGGTTGTATGGAACTCAATCATCTGGTGACCCTAATGCAGGCTTCATGCCTGCGGGCTCTAGTCGTGCTAGTAGTGACGCTGATTTTGCTGCGATGGCAGGAGTAGGAAGTGGCCCAGAATTGGATGCGGCTCAATTGGCGGCTGCAGCAGAGGCAGCTGCACTATTCGATGATCAAACAAAAGGTCAGGCGCCGATAAAGAAGGAAGTTCCTGAGATTCCAGATTCTGCCTTGGGCGACGATGGAATCCTAGAGCAGATTGAGCAGAAGGCTGCAGCTTCTGAGCCAGCACAGAGCGTTCAGGCACGCAGTGGCGGAATAAGCATCCCAGGACAACAGCAAGCAACTCCCAAGCCAAAGCCCAAGCCATCAGGAATGCGCGGTTCTTGCAGTTCTTGTGGTCAAGGATTCATGGTGCAATTACCCGATGGAGTCAACGAGGTATTGGTCGATTGTCCCAAGTGTGGGGTGGAACAGCATTTCAGTCGCTGATATCGCTTGTTCAGTATGCTGATGACCCAATGATTGAAAGTGGCTGCAATCGCCAACTAAGTTACATGGAGGGCTCAGGAGTACGCCTCGTCGTCTCGGGCAGTCGCCCCCTAAGGGGGCGAGGTAAGCATCTTGCCCTGTTATTGGTACTCATTCTTTTGATGCCAATTTTGACTCCATTTGGAGGGGCAGCGAGCACCTTGCAGGTCGCCAGTGACGATTTTGGAGTATTAGCCGCATTGGATGATGCTTTGCAGGATAGGGAAGGTTCCGCCGATGCCCCTGAAGTTGAGGTTATGGCGCTGGCAAACATAACCAACATGGAATCTAAAGTAAGACCAATCACGGATACAGATCCATTGGATGAAGTTGATGTTGGGCGTTCCAAAGTCAGTCTACGCAATACTACGGCACCGCCGGTGAATCATCCACGCCCCTATCAAATGTTGATGGATTCAAGTACTCATCCTGAGAGTTTTCCGGATAACCTGATAGATACCTTATTTGAAATTCCAGACGATTTCAACGACCCACTTGCTATCGGTTTGAATTCGTACGTATTGTACCTCAATTACACATCCAGAACTGGTCATCAGCACGAGGCATGGGATTATGGTTCCTTTACCGGTGACATCATTGCTTTCGGCGAAGATTTCAGACCGTTCCAGAATGCTATCGATATCGATGGAGACACAGAACCTGATGTAATAGTCAGTCTATCTTTAGCAGGTTTCCTGCTAGAGGACCAAGGAGATACTTGGGGAATTGAGACTTCAGGTGGATTTTTGCCCGTGGGGATTTGGTTGAAACCTACTTTCGTATGGCATGTTGAAGTCATTGATTCTGGTGATGCTCTATGGCATGATATGGCGAGTATGCAGGTTTCATTGATGAAAGGATTCGCGTACAATCTATTGGAAAATGGCGAATCATATGCCCTTGTCATCGACTCACGTTTTACCCAACCTCCTCATGATTTTGATTTGAGGGTCGGGCTTGAACGCGTTGAGATATCCATAACTGGAGCGTTCAACACAGCCCTCGATTTGATAACGTCACTCTTTTCGACGGGCCTGAGTGGAGAAACATTCTCCATAACCGAGGTTATGGCACCGTATCTCATCGAGATAGAGAATCCTGACAATCCCGGAAATCCAAGACAAACGACATGTCAAGGTGGGCTGGAACAGAACAATGAGCCATATTACAACGCCTCATTACATCATATGGAAGAATCGCAAGACCATCGTTGTGCATTAGGGGTAGGAATTGGCTACGTACATTTTGATAGCAAGGATTCCAATGATGAAAGAGAAGTGTTAGAGGTAGCCTATCTCGATGCTGCGGTACATCCTGTAGAGAATTCTAATCGTTTACCCGAAGAAGTTGATATCATTCTAAGAAATGATAACTTGGCTGCAAACTCACTAGATACTGTGGAATATTATGGGCAGCGTGAAACAGATTTATTCTTGCATTATTTCGAGGATCGCTCAAACTATACCGAACCGAGTTCAACTGCCGAATACGGGAACACAACCGATGCTGAAGTATGGTTGAGGGGCCTACCTGCAGGTAGCATGAGCGAGGAGGAAATCGCAGCGACCTTCACCATGTTGGGAATGGCGCCAGATTCGGACGACTTACCGGGTAATGTTCCAAATCGTTTGACATTCATCATTGGAATCAAGAATTTCTCCCGTGATGCAACTGGAAATGGAAATCACCCCGATCTTCCAGTAAACCCCGGAAGTCCGCCTGATAGTCTGATTTGTTTAGTTGGTTCTGGCCCTGTCAAGAGCGTTGAATTCATCGCTTACATCAAACGCTATGGAGAAGATGATGACAGAAGTCGCACCTCGATAATGGTCGAAGATCTCCCTCCTGCTATGATTTTGCATGGTACTTTCCAATTACCTGCGGGTGGAGGTTTGAGGGTATTGTATGACAATCCAAATCTCGATTTATTCTCGCAATTCGTCGATGATACTCTTCTGAATTTGGTAGAAATCGTACTCGATATAGGGGCGATTGTCAATGGATTACCAGCGGCAATCCTTGCCAGTACTGGACAAGGCGGCGGAACAGTGGTGGCTGAGATGTATTCTCGTGTAAGCCTCGGTTCAGGTAATTCAGCAAGAGTTTCCAGTTCGATTGGAATGATTGGCCTTGAGATGGCATCCAGCGACCATCCTGTGATTGTGGATACTGACCACGTGATGCTTTCCCTCGACAGGGATTTAGAGAAAGTCCCTGGGAGGCTCAAGGACGAGATACCATTGGTCGAGGTGGCATTAAGTGCCAGAATAAGTGGAGTTCATAGATTCAAACATCAATATGATCCGTCAAGTGAAGTGCGGGAAGTGGAAATCAATGGAACCTCGAGGGCGGCGATGGATTTCGCATACATGGAACACGATGGAGGGACGCTTGAAGGACAGATGCAGGATGCTCATTTCACCGATAGGCCGCAGAATATTCGCATCGAGCAAACAACTGAACGAGTGCTATACCTAGCAGATGATAGAATTGGAACCATTACTTACACCGCTTCAGAAGGGGAACAGAGGAATGCTTTGAGATTGGAATCTTTACCCTCAACCTTTGAGATTCTCCTTGGCGATGAATTGGGCTACAGTTCTGCGGAACCACTGGGCGCCATCCATCTACAGATAACCAATGCAACAGAACCGACTACGATGTCAGAAGACCACATTATGTTCTGGATGGATAAGGATGTCTCAGAGGCTACCCTTTCCGGTAGATTATCGAATATTACCCACATATCGCGTATCTCTCCAGAGATAGAAGGTGCTTCAGGTAAGGAAGGAAATGGACAAGTCATTCTTGAGAGGAGCTCATCTTCGCGAATGGATATTCTACTACGGGATGAGACCTCGCATTCCGACCCATATCTTGGATTCAATGCTAGTATCAGATTAGATCCTCTACCCGCATCGGTTGAATTTGACTATCCCAGTGAGGTGAGTAGCAGTGGCTTGGAGTTACCAAGTTTAGGTGAACAGGAGGGCGTGGCTTCTCTCGCCTTTTTCATTGGAGACATGGTCGGCTTAGGAAGGACGGTCAGCGACCTTTTGGAAGCCTTGACCACAGACCTCGCTGGCGGGGGCGGGGAAGACCAAGATGTCCTGCTATCTTTGTCGTTAGACGCAGGAGAGGATTTCAGTCTGATAGCAGATATCGAGAAAGGAGACATGGTGGCAGGGGAGCCTGATTGGGTTCATGGAGTCAGTCTTGGAATAGCCAAACATAGCCGTCTTCAGTATAATTTCTCCAATCTGCCGGTATCTTTCGTTGGCAGTCAAAGAGATGCGATTTCGAATTATTTAGCGGATGGAATCATCTCCAAGGGAGAGAAACAGGGCTTCATCGATCGAATGAGTACCATAATGGGTAAGGATAACGCAACACGATTGGCTAATTCATTGGAGGATGGAGAAATCATCGAGGATGAATGGTTGAGAATGGACCGTGAAGCCATGGAAGAAATCGGCTTACTGTTTGAGGAGCGCAGGTCGTGGCATACGCGTCTGTGGATTCCTTCTTTACCTCACAAAATCAATGAGTTACGCTTCAACTATACTAGACAAGCCGAGATGCCAACTTGGGAAATGATCCTCGACGTTGAGGATTGGAAACCTGCTAGAAGTGGCCTAATGATCAAGGCCTACGGATTGAATGGTTACGACATAGAGTTGGAGATGGAAGGTCTTGATACCAGCAAAGCACAGAACACGGTGGTCAAGACGCTCATCGGCAGTGATGATAGCAATGCAGTACCGAGAACAACGGTGGATATGCAATTCTCCTTGGGCGACAATTTGGAATTCGTGCGCGCACTGATGTTGAATCATCGCGTCAAACAAAGGGTAGAGGTATTCGTCAAGGATATTCCAGCACAGGCTTCCTTGGTAGGAACCATTGGAGATATTCTGTTGATAGATTTCGAAGTACCAGAGAACCTGCGAGTCGGCAAGCGTTCTGCAGAGGCAGCCATGTTGCAACTCATGACTTGGAAAGAAAACCGCTGGTGGCCAGCGACCGTATTCATGCGCGACTTACCGGGTTACATGAAACTTGCAATGCGTCCACATGAGGTATTTGACATAACGGCACCAAGTGAATTCCAAGGCACTATGACACTTGATTATACGAGTAATACCGATACCATGGACCTCTATGTGGAAACTTCTGGAAGGGCCGTTGAACAAAGAGCGGATACCCTGATGTTGGCAGAAAATCTTGCCAAGAGGACAGTAATGCAACCAACAGAGGATTGGGGTATCGAAGTATCTTCTTCAGGCGATGGCATAGGTAAGGTCTACATGAGGCAGACCGATGTTCCTGCGCAACCAGGAATCTGGATAGATCAACTTGAAATTGCTGGAGAGAATCTTCAGAGTGCAACTATTCACGTACATTATCTGGGATTGTTACCATATGTTGTCGTCGATGATGTCACGGGTGGCCGAGTGGTTGCTACAGCCAATGCGGATGTTGACTTCCTCGGAACGACATGGGATGCCAAAGGTGTTCTCCTAGATGCTCAGATTACTGGTATCTTCCCGACTGCATCGACTTTCGGAGTTAATGGAGTTGTTAGCGATCTTTCCATGCTTAATGCGGTGACGGGTGGTTCGGCCAGCACTACTCACATCATCGTTCCAGATCCATTCACTTCGGTGGTATTGACTGTACTGGCAACTTTCTTTGGGTGATCAAATGAGTGACAAGAAGGCTATGGAACTGTGGGATGACGAGGATGGTTTCGTCATAACTGCAGATGGCCAAGTAGTCACCGATGACCAGGAGATTCTTGAGATTCAGCGTATGCAAGAAATCTCGGATGATGAACATGAAATTGCACAAAAAGCAGCCGAGAGGTTGCTCGAATTAGGGAGATACATAACTCCAGCAAGGGTATTCGCAGCATCGGCCATTATCTTACTCCTTCTAGGTTCGATATTTGCTACATGGTATTGGGTCATTCCTAGGGACTCGGTTGACCTTGACTCCAAGTATTTCCAGAGAGGAGGAGGGCATGTAGTTCTGGTTGAAGTAAACAACCTTGGAACTAGAGCGATCAGGGATGTTACGGTCACCGTTTTATTCGAGGATTCGGAAGGTTTCACTTTGGCAGAATCAACTTGGCATAAAGGAGAGATGCCGGCTCACAGTAGTTATTCGGGCGATGATTTGGAGTTGTTGGTTCGAGGGCATACGGTGTGGGCAGAATACAACATCGTTCTCAGCCTATCTTGGCAAGATGGTGCTGGTAGAGCACATAGTGAAACGTTCACTCATACTGTTGGAGAATGGGTTTCAGAAGAGTTCACCGACCATGCCGGCCGAAATTGGATTCTCTTCTGAAACACAGTAGCGCCGCCTACGGCGGCGTAACGAACAGGCAATGGGTTCAAGTTCGTTCTGTGACCCGAGTACAATTGGTGAAGCCAGTGCGAACGTGCCGCCCCTTCCTTTTGGTGCTGCTAATGCTGTTCGCTAGCACTTCGGCTTGTTTATCGCCCAGCGTGTCGAATATCGACAAAGAATCTGATGCCGAATTGATGGAGAATCTCGAAAGATACCACTTCTCGATAGATGAAAACCGGATTTTTGACTTAAGGCCGGTTGAGACTTTGGATGAATCTCTTCACAACAAGATTCGAGAAGAATTTGCAGATACCAGAATTGGCCTGTATTCATCTTCAGGATTGGAAATGATTGCTGGCATTCCTGATTGGGCTGTTCAGCCCCGCATGGATTTGCAACTCGTGATAGTAGACTCAGACATCGCCTTGGAAGTGAGCAGAGCATCGTTGAGTGATATCCAAGGTCTTGTGGTCAGAGAATTCATTTCTCCCAGCGGTTTCATCTTGCAGGGTTCACAACTTGCACTTGAGCAGGCCAAGTTGGATGATACCATCTCATCCTATCATTCGGTACCTTTGGCGATGATTATCGATGATAGTGTTCTCTTCAACGAATCTTTGGACAAGGTCGAGGTCCGCATCGAATCATGGCGTCTTGATGTCGAGGAGCGTATTGATTCACAATTCGTGCTGACTGACATCGCTGGACGTAGTCTGCAAGGCGATATTGCTCAGGCAGCAGAACACCTCTCGGATGCGTGGTTCCATTCTGAGGGACGTTGGCAGGGTATTCTTGCGGTTGATGAATTGCCAGCATTGGTTTCCGATCCAGCCGTAGCATGGATTAGAGAACCCCCGGTGTTTGGCATCTTCAATGACCAGTCTCGTTCGCACATGAAGAGCAGCACTATGTCCACATATTTCACCACAGACTTGGATGGTTCAGGTGAAATTGTAGGTGTTGCAGATACTGGAATCGATCATGACCATGGCGATTTCGGAACCCGTATCGTGCAGAAGGTAGACATCGTTGGAGATGGTTCTACTGCAGACACAGACAGTGGTCATGGTACCCATGTCGCCTGCACTGTATTGGGAGATGGAAGCCGAGGAGGATATACTGGAGTAGTTCCAGAAGCGGAGTTGTACTTCCAAGCGATGGAGCATGATGCTTCAGGAAACATGTATTCAGCCAGTATCAACAGCCTGATGACCGCAGCCTATGATGCAGGTGCAAGGACGCATAGCAACTCATGGGGCTCAAGATCGAGCAGCGATTATGGAAGGTATACCACGGATGCCGAAGATGTTGACGATATGGCGAATTACTACGATAGATACTACAGTAATCGAGAGGGATTAACAATACTTTACGCAAATGGAAATGATGGCCCCCAATCGGGCACTGTGGGGGCGCCAGCCACGGCCAAGAACTCGATTTCCGTAGGCATGCATCAGGCTCGCTACAGCGGCGCTCCAGACTCGATAATGAGTGGCTCCAGTCGAGGTCCAACCGATGATGGTAGAATCAAACCAGACATTCTTGCTCCGGGTGGATATGTCCGCTCTTGTAGGGCACAAGAGGCACAGGATGTATCTGGAAACACATGGTCAAGCCAGTGGTATCTGGAGTACACTGGAACTTCTATGGCTACCCCTAACGCTGCTGGTGCAGCCGCAATGGTCAGAGAATATCTTACCGAGATTTCACAGAGGCAGCAACCACAAGGTGCTTTGGTCAAGGCTTTGCTGATTCTTGGCGCTGAGGATACTGGAACTAGAGATATTCCGAATAACGATGAGGGCTGGGGTCGAATCAATCTGCGCAATACCTTGGCGCCTAATGCTGGACGTGGGATTTGGGTTGACGACCGCAGTGTTCTTTCCAGCACGGGTTCAGTCAAGTCGTATACCTTTGATGTCTCTTCAGCCAATGTTGCATTCAAGACCAGTCTAGTTTGGTCTGATGAGCGAGGTTCTCGTTTCAATAATGGGGCCCAATTGGTCAACGATCTGGATCTTGAGGTGATTGCTCCTGATGGCACTACATATCGTGGAAACGACTTCTTCAATGGTAGAAGTACGACAGGCGGTGATTGGGACGATTTGAACAATGTCGAAGTGGTCTTGGTCGATCAGGCAGCAGCGGGAATTTGGACGGTGAAGGTCAAAGATGGTGGGCATGGAGGTTCGCGTTCCCAACCTTTTGCTCTCGCAGTTTCGGGAGTGGGAGTCAACGATTTGAGACCTGATGCATCCCCTGTTCCTTCTTCGATTCAATCCAACATCGCAATCCCACAGATTGGAGACGAGGTCACCATTTTTGCTCAAGTTCAGAATTTTGGAAATGTCAAGGTGGATAATCTCGAAGTCGCCGCTTATGCAGACTCTAACCTGCTGGATACCTATCAAATCGACTTGGGGCCCGGAGAGAGCCAATCTTTGTCATGGCCGTGGATTCCAGACCAAGATGGTGAGAGGACTATCGTTGTCGAGGTTGACCCCAACGATTTGATTGAAGAAATTGAGGAGAACAACAACCGCTTGACTACAATCATCGAGGTTACTGCTCCAGGGGTCAAAGTTTCATCGAGTCAACCTACTGTAGTGGTTAGTGAAGCGGACCAAAGTGTAGCCTCTTGGCAAGTTGAGTTGACAAATACTGCTTTGTTGGAGACAAATGCAAGCCTGAACTCTGATGGAACCGTATATCGGCAAGCTGATGGCGCATTATTCAGCGATTGGTTTGTTAGTTCCAGTGGCTCAAATTACACTCTAGATGGCAAGGAATCTGCGACCATAAATATCTCATTGATCCACCCTTCGCCACCAGATCCCGGAACTTACATTCTACCGCTTACGGGAATAGACATCGATAACGCGATTTCATACCCATTCGATTTGATATTGGAAGT
>DAWL01000111.1 GCA_002505935.1 Euryarchaeota archaeon UBA226
GGAATCTTCCCAAGCAATGTGAACATTATCCCTACTATCGACTGCTATACTTGGCCAGTCACGGTTGTGGGCCCTTTGAGAAACAATCGTGTCTTCAATAAGTGTCAGCGTTCCATCATCTGTTGCGGTTCCGTCTCTATCATCATTCCATGGATTCAATACTGTATATACAATTGAATGTTGTCCGGATTTATCTGCCCACACCGCGTGGACTCTATCCATGCTATCAACTACAATATCAGGGTGCCACCCTTTGGCCCCCCCATTATTGGAGATTTGAGTTGGGGCAATCAAGACATTGCTTCGTGGATCCAACATAGTGTAGTACATTTGTCGAGTATTCTGGCTGTATATGACGTGGATGTTGCCTTCAGAATCTGAATCCATTGCCACCATTCTATTGTTTGCGCCATCATCAACTAATTGTACGGGTTCTGTGATTACTACCAACGACCCTTCTGCTTCAGGAGCAGGAATCATCGATACGAAAACTGACATTAACATCAAAAAAACAAGCGAGCATGATTGTATTGTTCTTCCCATAGGTACCACTATTCCATTACAAGTGGTTTCGTGGTTCAACTCTTCTTACTTAACCGCGACCCTTACGTGTCATTTTCGGTACTTCCGTATCATTGTGGGAATCATTTCAAAAAATATCAAACCCATTCCGATGGGTCAAAGCCTGAGCCGAAACTACCAGACTCATCAGTTTCTACTTCTTCTCCGGCAGATTTGCCTTTTTTGGACTTTGCTCGCTTCTTTTCAAGATCATCTACCGGTCCAGGTTTACCTATCCCTGGGCCATGGTGGTGTTTGATATCATGGATAAGAGCGAGTTTTGCTAGCCATAATCGTCGCATGCTCTGCATCATCTCATTCTTACTAAGACCGTCGAGCCAAATGGGCAAACTGACATTGAATGCTTGTAGGGGGCCTGTTCCAGTATTTGGAGTGCTTCCAACATGGATGGCCCAGTCTACTCCGGCCCCGGTTAGTGTAAGGCGCATATCATGTAACCATTCTAGCCATGATTCGAGATCTTCCTTGACATGCCGAGTCATCTCTTGTTGTTGCCCAAGATCCACTCTTGTAAAACTGGAGATTGCCACGAGGTCCCTACCTTTGGGTTTGACAACAGCAAACATGTGCCCGTGGGGCCCCGGGGGGTATTTCAGTAACCAATGGCCTTCAGACCTGTCATCTTTCTGTGTCTTAGGTGACAAGCCCTCCTCTTCCAACCAATTCTGGATAGTTGACACGAGGTCCTCAGGGTCCATGCCATTGGGAGGGGGAAGATATACATGAATCCGACTAATAAGAGGGGGGTGTTAATTCACTGAAAGTGACATTAATTCATTAGTTAAGTTCTCCAACTCTTCGCCTTCTTTCTTTTTCCTCAATAAAGCACGAGTTCTCGCTTTACTGATATCAAAGGCGAAATCACAAAACGAAACCATGAATATGGCTGAGAGCCAAAACAACAGGATGATTAATACCCATTCAACAATGACTTGGATGAATATATTCTCTCCAATCATTGACAATCCAAAGGGGGCTTCATTCCAAGGTATTGCAAAAAAAGAGATTGAATGGGTAATCAACACAAGAACTGAGGCCAAAATAGGGAAGACAATCAAAGAGCCGAACATGGCGAACAAGAATTGGTACGTCGATCTTGCGTCGATTCCTTCATCGGTTTTATTTCCGAGTTTACGACCCATGAAAGCCTGAAAACCACAAGAATAGATGAAGAGAGGCAAAGTAAGTAACATCGGGATTAGAGGCCAGGAATGTATTATTCCCTTGGACAGCGAGCCCTTTCTCAATTTGCCATCAATTGCAATATCTCTACCATCAAGGCCATTATCATCAAGTATTGCTGCCGCTCGTTTAGCCTTAGTTACTATTTCACTTTCCGATTCATTTGCGATACCTTCGCGTACTTCGCGAGCGGCTATAACTTCCTCTCTCCAACTCTTGAGTGGTTTGCCAGATTTGTTCGCTCTCAAATGGCCAAGAAGGTGCCATGCACGGTGAGTCTTCCAATCTGGTGCATTTGGGGTTAATGGCGCTAGACGTTCCTGTAACTCGTCCCTTAATCCAATTACTGCATCTGCTCGAGGTTCTTTCCATTCTCCCGCTTCAAGGGCTTTGATCAATTCGTCATCTGTTGCAGATTTTGGTATTTCTAATGGCTTGGAATATTCTACCCAACAATCTGTCCTCCAATGATGTCGGACGCGATAATGTAAACCGATTGGCAAGATTACTGGCCGGGGCCGGCCTAAACCCTCACTAATAGCTGCAGCAGCAATCACCGTACGCATAGGTCCCGTACGCAATCGTATCAGATGAGATTCGCTGTGTGAAGTTCCTTCGGGAAAGAGAGCACAACCAAAGCCAGAAGATACACCATCTGCTAAGGCCCTTAGGCTTCTTCCATTCAAGAGAGTGGCTTCTTCTTCAGAACACCCTCCTCTAATTAGTTCGGCTTTGCGAATGACTGGTTGTACTGCAAATTTCCTTGCCCACCAACCAATGATTGGACGTAAAACGAGATCGTGCCTCCCTCCGATGACGAACCTCTTGGGGTGAGATAACATGATTTCAACTGGGTCGATAAGGCCATTTGTATGCCAAGAGCTGCATAGAGTTCCTGCTTTATCTGGAATATGTTCTTGGCCCGTGAATTCAACACTACGAAATTGAATGTTGTTAGTCAACCTCAGACAAAGATAACCAAATGAGGTGAAGAAAGGTGAACCGGGTGTTTTACCATCATTCTTCGGTGCTGATATCTCCATGAGTTCTTCGATATTCATTTTGGCGGCTCTTTTGGATAGTACCGGCAATGCTTCGCCGCGATGGTCAACTGCGCCATCTTCACCAAATTCCATAGCGTTCGATTCTTCCGACATATATTCAACTCGATTTGTTCAATTGTTCTGATAATTCTGCCAATCTTGCATAATCCGGCTCCAAAGAACCGATTGGAGGAGAATTCGGCCACATGGCCAACAAACTTCTCCCTCCGTCGCCAGAATTCCTTGGGATAACATGGATGTGAACGTGAGGGATTTCCTGTCCGGCGCGTTGGCCGTCGTGTATTACTACACTGAAATCCTCCGTCGAGAAATATTTGCCTAATCGTCTCTGGACCTCTACAACTCCCGACATTAATGATGCAAGTTGTTCTTTAGACAAAGACGATATTCGCTTGGCTTGTTCATGAGGCACTACCAATGTGTGCCCTTCTCGTCGGGGGTTGATGTCAAGAAACGCAACCCAGTCGGGCCCCTTGGCAACAAAGGCTGCTGGGATTTCACCAGCGATAATCCGACTGAATAGGCTAGGGGCTTCGGTCACGCTATTCTCTAATCAATGCCGGTTCAAGGCGTTTCTGTTCATTACTCATCAGGAGATAGTATCCACGTTCCCGATGCGCTCATCCTCAGTGGTAATGCCCCTACATTTCCATCAGCAGAGATGAGGCTGTGTTTCAACCAATTATCATCATCTCTTTCGGGGTGGTCTGTTCGTGAATGCCCTCCTCTCGATTCTTTTCTAGCCAATGCGGATGCAGTGGCCATTCTGGCTAAACTGCAGGCGGATTTCAAATTCAGGGCTTGGCGCAATTCAGTATTCATCAGCAAAGAATGGTCATCTAATCCAATGCTTGCTGATTCTGCTTCAAGTCGTTCAAGAGTATCTAACGACGCTTGTAGGGAGGTCTCGTCTCTTGACAGGGACATGGAGGTGCAAAGTTCCTTCCTCAATACTTCTCTTATTGTTCCTATTCGGGTTTCACCAGAGTCGTTTAACAATCTCGCATCTAACTCTTCTTGCACATGGGATAGTGTTTGTTGTAGCAATTCTAGGCCGCCAGAATTAGTACTCTTGGACCAAGTGCCAGCATGTTCTCCTGCATTAGTGCCGCCAACAAGATCGTCGAGTAACCTATTACCCCACGCAATAGATGCGCCATGCATTCCACTACATGATGCGTCTCCTGCTGCATATAATCCAGTCAACCACATTCCCCATTCGCCATGCGCCACTCTTCCCATTTCATCAACAGGTATGCCGCCGATAGTGGCAGAGACTGATGGTTCAACAGGTATCATGTCGGAACTGATGTCTAGACCTGCCCTACTTTGTAACAATGCTGCTGTACTCGCATACCATATTCCTGCATCGCCTGACAATCTGGTTGCATCCAATACGCAACCCTCGCCAGCGTTTGCCATGACTTGACTAATCATTGTTGGAGAGAGGCTTGCATCAGATACCAGTTCTTCTCCTCCTGCAGACAACAATCTTGCACCATTGGCTAACAACCCAAGTGGTAATGAGATGTTAGTTCCGGAAACGGAAAGTGGAGTCCATGCCTGAAATTCTAGATCTCTCAAAGAAACTCCCTTCATTGCAGCGAGCGCCTGTCCTGTTCCCCCTGTCGGTTCTCCGTTCCAGGCCCCTTCGAAGCCATTGTCTGCAATCACGATTGCTTTAGCTTGAATTGCGCGTATTTGCCCTTGGTTCTGATCTAATACAATGACTCCTCTAACTTTGGAATCTTCAATCACTAACTCCAACGGAAGATAATCTCCTTTCCTATGAATACCGGACTTCATGCATCGGTCTTCCAGTACTTGAATGACTTCTCTCGCAGTGGCGTCTCCACATCCCGTGATTCTCGAGGAGTTTTGTCCTGGGCCAGCAAAGGAATGAGGTAGGCCTTCCGAATTTCTCCTGAAAATAACTCCCCATCCTTCCAATTCTGCAACAATACGCGATGCGGCTGTAACTCTGGAGACGGTGATGTCTTGATCAGAAAGCCAATCTCCAGCCCTGATCGTATCATCTCGATGCCCTTTAGTTGAGGATTCTTTCAAAGAGGCCGCCAAAGCATCTCCAGGAACACCGATACCCGTGCTTCCAATGCCTTCTTCGCCCATCAACATGGTATGTGCTCCAGTCTGTTCTGCAGCCAAAGCGGCCCTTAGGGCCGCTGGACCACTACCGATGACAACAACGTCCCAGCATTCCAAACAAATCCCTCCGCGATTTCTCCGAGACAAGACAGACCCATAAACGACGCGCCCTTGAAGACTGCCGATTATGCATGGCGCGAGTGTTCAGTCATACTCACGAGGCTCTTTGCGCGACGTAGACGTATCCTTCTTCTTCTGTCTCCAGCCCCAATCCTCTTCTGTACCTTAGTATGCAATATCTGGGATTGTTCAGTTTCTCCTTTTTCATTCTTCAAAGAAACAGTGACTTGGCGCAAACCCCTCTCATTTGCAGACCATGATAATTTCAACCACAAGACAACTGTTTTGTCGAGATATTGAGCCATTCTCATAATGGTATCTTCGCCCCCCGAGGTATCGATTAGAGGTAACGGGGTTGTAGGGCTGGGGCAGAATGGGACGTCAACAGAAAACATGTAGGAATCCGGTGCACCACCAGGAAGGTAAACATCGATCTTTGCTTTCTTCTCTTGGTTTGTTTGATTGTGTAAGAAAATGAATAATCCCCCCTGCCCGTCTCTACTGATATATTCGCACTCGGCATCCATTCTCCACCCCTTATTTACAACCGATGCACCATTATCCAGAATATCCATCTGCAATCTATCCACGAGATGGAAAAAGGCTGGTTGCCAGGCTTTGGCATGAGCGACTAAACGGTGCAACAATTCAATCGATATTGGGGCGTCGTCGCCATCCATCCATTCAATGATTTGATCTTCATACAATTCACTCACTTCGGAACGGAGATGGTTTCGGGGAATCAAACCTTGTTGTGAAAGATGTACGACGTAAAGAAGACGTTCAAGTGATTCTTCTTCAGATGACTCCGTGCGTAATGATTCTGCTAATCTTCTTCGCCAAGTATCCCACCTCATTCGTAATAGTGGGTCAAGGTGAGTTGCAACTACTTCACTCAATGTGTTATGTATCTGAGTTGGGTGATGAGTGGGCGCATGTAAGGTGAGAAAGGGTTCTTCATCTTCTAGATGATTCAATGCTTCAGCGGTAAATTGGATGTGGAATGCCATTGCAAATCCAGCGACCATAGTCAGCATCAAAGATAGATTCCAAGCGATGCTTGACGTAGGAGTAAGTGTAGAAAAGGTGAGTAAAATCAAGGTTGCCAAACCCAATAAAGCGTGGATTAAGTTGTTTCTTCGGACATCTTTTAATGAATCATAAATCCTGTCTGAGCCGGGTTGTGCTAACAAATTTCTACCTCTTTTTTGGGCATAGCCAACATGTAATGATGCCTCTAACATGGCGTGTTCTGCAGCGCTGATAGCAGGGGTAATCGCGATTGCCAGTAATAGCGACCATGTGGTGAAAACGAAAAGAGTGGAGCGGGGAGAGTACTCTGGTAATACAACACCCACCATAGCGACTAAGGCTACCATGAACCCATACCCATGCCTCCAGAAACGCATCGGCCACCACATGAATAAGCGACCCCAAAATAAGCGTTGAATTTCTGCTGAATTGAGCATTTGTTGAACGCGTTCGGCACTGGTTTCTCCCGGTAAAGGTTCGTCGGCGTAGGGCGTTGGTAAAGGTAGTACAGACAGCCCCCCTCCAAAACCCATGTGTGCGGGAATGGGTCATAGTTGAAGGCAGCACCGGTCATACTTACGATGAGTAATTGTCTTGACGGGGGCGCTGGTCGAAGGGTTGGGCGTGTAGCATAGCTGGATAATGCACTGGCCTCCTAAGCCAGGGACCGCGGGTTCGAATCCTGCCGCGCCCGCTCATTGTTCAATGAATTGCTAATGCCCAGCGTCTACCTATATCTGCAACTTCATGCAACATTTTCTCGATCTGAACCCTTGGCTGCATACTCCTAGGTATGCATGAGTCGCATTTGGCTAGGCTATCCAATAATTCTGATAAAGCACCTTCAGGAAGTAATAGACGTCCTTTGGTTAGTAACTGATGAATCTGATCAATGATGTCTTCAGCCGCCATCGCGTGTTCTCCCATCAATTCATCAAGATGCCCCATTGCACCCTTGAGAACTTTCTTATTTTTGCCACCACCCGTTGCTTCCCAGCGCCACTCGTGTACTCTTCCACGTAATGAAAGTTCAAACATCTGTTGAATTGGAGCAGATGTTGTCGCTGCAATAACTGAATGAAGAGATGAGCGGTTTTGATAGCGTTGACCCTTAATCAGTACCTCGAGAAGGAAAATTCCTTTGCGTAAATTTCCATCTGCTGTATGCACAATATCTCCAAGTAAGCCTTCTGCTAATTCTACTCCTTCTGCGGTTGCTATGTTTGAAAGTGTTTGTTCCAAATTGGATTTTGCTGTGCTTGGAATTCGAATCAATTGACAACGCGACCTTAATGCATCCATTACTCTACTCGGAGTTCTTGCTGTGAAAATGAATCTAGATGTGTGTGCTTCTGATTCCATCATTCTACGAAGATAAGCTTGCCTAATTGAGCCTAGATGGTCTGCGTCTTCGATGATAATTATTCGAGCAACAGGGGCCCGATGGCGCCCGGCTAACAGTATATCGTTCTCAGTACCTGCAGGAGGGGGGCCTGATTCTATGTTTGTAGACAAATTCCTATCGAATGCGTCCAAGCTTGAGGTTCCTGCTAGGGTTCCTCCCTTACCCCCTCCTCCTGGTCGAATAAAATCCTCAAATGTTTTCATTGCACCTGCTGATTTTTTGAGATCCTTGGCTTGTAGAATATGGGTTGTATTTTTCCAACCAGCCCCCAATACTTGCCTAGCAAGAAGTCTCGTTGCTGCGGTCTTACCAACCCCTGTTGGACCAGCAAGAAGCAAATGAGGAAAGGTGGAAGATAGTGCCGCTTTCTCTAAATTGTTGCGAATATCTGTAGGCATCGCTAGATCATCAAATCTGCGCGGGGCCCTTGTTTCCAACCAACTAGCCATCTGCCCTCGGGTAACTTAATTCATCCACGGTTCATGAAGAATTGTGATTGCCGGTGGTTTCAATTTCTTGATAATACTGCTAAAGCCTCAATCTCAACCAACATTTCTGGATCTACCAATCCTTTGACCACTACAAGGGTTGTTGCCGGCCTAATATCTTTGAAAACATCTCCATGTGATTTCATTACTCGATAACAATCATTTTCGTTAACCACATAGATTCTAGTTCTGACTATATCTTCCATCCTGCCTTCAACTTCTTTCAATGCGGCCTCAATCCTTTGTAGAGTGATTCTAGTTTGTTCTGCAGCATTTCCTTTTGCGAGGACTCGGCCCTCTTGATCTGTTGCTGTTGTGCCTGAAATGTGGACTGTTCTACCAACTCTAATCGCCCTAGAATAACCCGCCACCTGCTCAAAGGGGGTGCCGGTACTGACTCGCTCTCTAGCCATCCGCCTCATGGGGCGATAAAGGAAAGAGGTCAAGACCTGTTCGGTCAGACTGCATCCAATGTTTTGTGCCCAGATCTTCTAGCTTTCATGAAAATCCTGCTACCGCAGCCTTTGCAACTGATTCCATTCATATCCGGTGTAAAGGATTCAACATTACCACAGAATGTGCATTTGTAATTGACTTCGCCACTCGCCATCAGTCTCCCTCGGTGCACGGCGACCTGCCCTTCCGCTTTGAACCTGTCCCATGCTAAGAATCGGTAAAGTGACTATGGATGCGGCATATTCATGGTTCGTGTGCATAGAGCAATTGGCAATGGGTGATGGAAAGAAGTTAGTCATTGATGTGATTGACAACGGTGGACAATGGACACATAGAGAATGGCGCGTATTGCGCCACCTCGGTGTTGATACGATGATTGTTGAAAATTCGACCCCAGTTGATGAATTGCGAGAATTAGATGGGTTATTGCTTTCGGGGGGCGCAGCGCGTGTTGGGCTTACTGGAGAGTTGGGCAGATGTGGGGAATATCTCGAGATGGATATTCCAATTCTTGGCATTTGCGCCGGACACCAGTTTATGGCTAGATACTATGGAGGGGATGCTAGAGAAGCCCCCCAACCAGAATTTGGTGCAATGGAAATCCGCTTGGTGGATGGAGGTGGTATTTTGTTTGAAAATACACCTGATACTCAGATAGTTTGGGAATCTCATAACGACGAAGTGCACATAGTGCCTGATGACTTCAACATTACCGCTAGCAGTGATTCATGTCAAGTTCAAGCAATGCAAAATAAGGAAGGGACTCGTTTCGGGCTACAGTTTCACCCTGAGGTCAACGATTCTGAATATGGAACGGAAATAATTCGTAACTTCGTCAACCATTGTGTCTGATCAAACTCTCAGATTCGCTTGCCTAGCATGCATCAAGACTCGCATGCTGTGTTCGATAACGGAAGCCCATCTCCACGCTTCATCGAAATTGCTTCCGGTTGAAAATACACCATGTCCTTTGACAACTACTGCTTTCATATTCCCCTGTTTCAAAGCCTCTGCTAATTGACGGAGGTATTCATCTTGATTGTCCTCATCTGGTTCGACAATGACAATATTTCCAAGATTCTTCTTACCTTCTTCGTCAATTGGTTTCAAGACGATTAGATCTTGTTCACAGGATATAGATGTAGCATATGGGGGGTGGGTGTGTAAACAAGCAGCAGGCCCTTTGGTTTGCAATGATTTGGATGCAAGTAATACTTCGAGAATACGCCACTGTTCGGGTGCATCTGGAGGAGGGGATTGGCCCAACCTGCCGCTGGTGATGTCGGTCTCATTCATCTGTCCAATAATTGCTCCAGCAACTGAAGTATGCATCAATCCGGCCTCATCGGGATTCAGAATTGCGACGGCCCCTACATCTGAATGTACCAAACCTTCACGGTGAAGTTGTCTACCAATTCTGACAAAGTCTGCAACCATATGAGCTGGGATGACAAAATCTGGCCCCACGACTGGAGGCATGGGTTGTTCCTCTATTTCCGATATCACTTCTGCAGTTCCTGTTAAAGCACCCCGCAATCTTTCAACCTCTGCTTCTAAATTAGCAATCTTGTTTGCCGAGGTTGCTGCAAGATCTAATGCTTGTGAAACCAAATCAGAAGCATCTTTTTCTGGTGCAGGAGGGAGAGGTTCTTTCACGATTTTTTCCGGAGCAGAAGGGGAGTCTGGTGGGCCGGAAAGAGAAGTTGGTGGTGAATCTGGTGGGCCACCACTCGGTGGTGAATCAGGGGGACCGGAGGGGGGGCCCTCGGTAGGGGGGAAGTTGCTTGGTGGAGAGTCTGGCGGCCCTGTGATTTGTTCCGGTGGTCCGGAAGGAGGGGGGGTAGTAGGTGGTGGGCCAGGGGGGCCATCGTCCGAAGCGGGCGGACCACCGCTTAGTGGTGAGTCTGGGGGACCGGAAGGAGGGCCTCCACTCGGTGGTGAATCTGGGGGACCAGACATAGGTCCTCCGGTGGGAGGGGGGCCAGAGGGAGGGCCTCCACTCGGTGGTGAATCGGGCGGGCCGGAGGGCGGGCCTCCAGCAGGGGGTGGGCCGGTAGGTTGTGATGGGAATGGTGGCGGTCCCGAAGAAGGTGAGTCGGGGGGGCCAGAGGGGGGGCCCCCAGTAGGTGGTGGGCCAGGGGGGCCATCGTCCGAAGCGGGCGGCATCGGGCTGCCGATAGTGCTGGCAGCATTGAGCATTGCTGCCATTGCATCATCATCCGGTTCAACAGAAGTGGCCTCCTCAGCGCTATCTTCCTCTACAGAGTCGCCTTGAGTTGAAGCATCTTGAGGGGGGATATCTTGGGGCTGTGGATCTTGGGGTTGCGCCCCAACTACATTTTGGGCATCGCCGAATCCAGCAGCAAAGAGGTTGTTTGCGGCCGCTTGCTGCTCCTCGTCTTTGGCGATTTGAGAAGATGTTCTGTTTGACACGGGTTCCGCCTCGGACGGGCCACGGCACGCGGCTTAAATACACGTTTCCTGTCGCCGAACTCCCAACTGCCCGCGTGGTGTAGGGGTTATCATGAGGGGTTGTCGATCCCTCGACCCGGGTTCAAATCCCGGCGCGGGCGCCTCAAGATGTCGAATGGTTGGTAACGGTACCGCATACTACGCAGTAAACTTCTATTCCACCGATCCTTGGCTCAATCCCTGCAATGTCAATTTCATTGCCACAATGACACTTCACTTTAGTACCTGACATCAGCCCTGCGAAAGGATGCTGTGCGTTAAGGATGACGGGGGCCTAATCACCAATTGCCTAATCTTGCCTCGAACCTTGTCAATACCATAGTAGAATTGTATTGTCTGCGGATTGAGGATTCGACGGGTTTGCTAAAGGAGCCATGTTCGGAAAGTATCGAATTCAATTTCGCATCATGTTGGGGGATTTCTTCTTCTTTTACTACGGCCCAACCTCGAACCAATCTTGGGCCTTGTTTTGTCAATAATGGTAATAGAGAGGGGAGATGAGAAAGTGTATCGTGAGGGAGATTCATCAGTAATATGTCAAATCGGCCGAGTAAATCTTCATCCTCCCTAAGTTTCAATGCATCCCTAGTTTCTACAATCCAGTCTTCAGGCACACATCCAAGTCGTTCAATGAATAAATCGATTGCCGCCTGATTCAAGTCGCTGGCGAACACTCTATTGAGTAAATCCTTCTCGTTATTCAATTGCAATATAGCGGGCCCAACTCCGCAATAAGGATCTACTACATTCACTTCTCGATCTAAAACTTCCCTAAGTTCCAGAGCACTGTTTACAGTTTGTCTCCTTTCTCCTGCAAGTCGATTTGAATAATATGCTGAAGAGGGGTCGAGGAGAATCGAAACTCCGTTCTCTTTGATTGAAATCTTTGTTGATGTCAATTCAATTCTATCGTTTTCTTCCAAAGCACATATCCCATCTGCGTCTAGAATTTCACCATTCAGTCTTGCAGCCAAGGGAATTAATTCTCGAACTCTGAATTCACCTTTTACCCCCAAATCCTTCAAGACGAGTCTGGTTTTTTTCGCGTAGGAAATTTTTGCTAAAGCAACTTGTTGGGCGTATTTCTCGACCTCTCGATCTATTTTGAAAATCACTAAATCGCCAAGTTGTTCCTGTGAATTTGGCCATATTCCTTCATGCTCATCGATTACTGATTGGGGAAGATGGTCTTGGAGGTGTTCCAGCCAAGTGTTTGGTGATGGTGCCTCTTGGATTTCTTCCACGATTGGAATTCCTGTGAATGGCGAGGGAAGGGGAGAGGGGGCAGTGTCAGAAATTGGGATGAGGGTGCATTCTTCATCGGACAATATTCTGTAGCCTTTAGCATACCACTGATTTTCGATCAAGAGGCGTTTGAATTCCTCTGTTCTGCGCTTCGGCACGCTCAAATGGCGCATGTTGCTCAAAGGCTCCAATGGAGGGCGTCGCTTGACCTTGGCGGAGGATTCGGTTCTTGAGAACGGGTTGTACCTAATTGGGACTGGTGTCGGTTCGGCATTGAACATGAGTATTGGGGGTCAGCGCATTGCAACGGCTTGTGAACATAGGTTCCTAGAAGGATATACATCGTTGCTTGATACTGATGAAAATATTAGATTGGAAACGATTGTGGGGGCTTATTCAGTAATTAGGCGCCCTGCTGTAGAGGTCCCGGATACTCTACTTGGTTTGGCGAAGACATCTAGTGTGGCACTAATGGTGATAGGGGACCCTTTGCAAGCGACGACTCACGTTGATCTGTTATTACGATGCAGGGATGAACAGATTCACGCTGAAGTTCATCATGCTGTTTCGATTGTAGATCTTGTTTGTGCGGGAATTGGCTTACAATCATACAAATTCGGCAGGCAAGTAACTATTCCATTCCCTTATTCGGGACATGTTCCAACCTCTCCATTAGAATTGATTGCAGATAATTTTGAATTGGGATTGCACACCTTGGTTCTCTTAGACCTCGATCCAACTGGGAAAGGGGTGGATGAACCACTGCCGATGTCTCCCGCCCAAGCAATAGGGGCGATTCACAAAATGGTTGAGAGGTTGGACGATGATCCACCCCCTCATTTATTGGAAGAAGAAGAATATACACCACAAATGCAATTGAGAAAAGCCGGTCTTTCAAATCTGATCGGCAATGGAATTGGCGACGTTGTGGGAGTATTGTGTTCGAATATGGGAAGGCGCGAACAAGAAGTAAATCTGGGAACTCTAAATGAATTGAAAGAATTGAATATTGATGGGATTCATTCTTTAGTTATTTTAGGGCCTTTATCAGGACTCGAGGAAGAGGCGTTGAAGCGTCTCCATTGAAGTAGGAAGCCCGCCCGCAATGAATTGAGTGGCAATCGTTTGGGGTGAGAAATGACATGGCAGGACCTTCAAAAGTGGAGTTTCCTGGTCAAAAGAAAAACCAGAGAATGCGTATGCGTGGAACAAAGCAAGCCTCTGCCGACGCCCAAAAGAGACTGCGTAAACAATTGAGCAGTTTATTGGATGAGCCTGAGAAGGTAATGCCTGACATGGTATGGTCTGGAAAGTTAGCATGGGGACGGGTTGATCCGGTCACTAAATCCCTCAAAAGAATTCGAAAGGTTATCGAAAATCGAACCAATAGAAGTTGGTTAGCGAAGAGAATGAAAGGTGCCAAGGGAGATTCTATTGCTAAAGCATTGGCTGGATCGTTGGTTGCAGCCCTTGATGATGAAATCTCAATGGTAGCTACCTTCAAACATCCAATCTATGGTAATGGTGCATTTGTAAGAAAGGGTGATGCGAAACCTGCTGCGATGGTGGGAATACAGCATTTCCATAATCCTCGTCTCCGATTACTACCTTGGGAAGAGCATGCAAAGGCTGGGTGGTACTTCTTTTCATGGAAAGGTGGATTTGTTTGTACTGGAAATGAAGCAAAGGTTCCAACCGAGTGGATTGAAGATGGAATAAAGAAAAGTGAATACAAAAGTGTTGAGAATAATGGGTGTCACATCATTGGGGAATTGGATGGAGATGTTGTATCCGAGGGGCTCGATACAGAGGAGGGATATATCCGCTTAGAATTCCAAGAAGGTTCTGTTATTGGTATACAAGGCTCATTATTAGAAGAACGAGGAGCGAAGGATCCGTTCATTCAACCATTGGCACTGAAAATGTTGCCTCCAAAGATTAGTTCTGTTGTTGATGCTGAATTAAAATGGCGCCCTAATGGGTGGCCCGAAGAAGAACCTCTGCCAGAATCCGCAGATGAACGTGTGCAGGAAGTATTCGATGCATGGCTAAATCTTGGTGTTGATGAAAGTCGATTATGGATGATGTTGAAGCAGGCGCTTCTCGCTAATCTAGACAGGGGGTTTGTAGTTGGAGACGCTTGGTTCAGTGAAGACGATATCGATGGATGTTTGGATGCTTTTTCTGGTGGAAAGGATGAGAGAAGAGCGGTGAAATTCATCATTTCCAGGCTTCATGAAGAAAGGAGAGGGGTTGCTATCGATAACGAGGGTGGCGCTGAATGGTTAGAAGATGAATGTGTAATCAGAAGCAGAGCAACAACATTGCACAATTTCCTCAAAGCTTCTTGGAGTGAATTTGGATTAGAATTACTAGAAGATCTGGGTGTTGATGAAGAAGTTGCTCATGGAATCTGGCAGAAGCAATTGGAAAGGCCAGCCCCTTTCAACAATTTTTTGCGTAAAGTGATTGATGGGCAAGAAGAAAAGAATAAGTTGGCGCGAATACCTTGGTCAGATATCACATTGAAAGGGTTGTGCGGAGAGGTTCAGGATTTGATTCTCAAAGCTGCCTCAGAAGGAATTGGCAAAGCCAATGCTATGGCTACAAAAATGCGTGGTTCAATTGAGGTGGCCGCTCTTGGTTGGGCATGGTTAACGGCGCAAGGGAAGGGTTCGGGAAATGAATGGCATTTCGAGAATGCTGCAAGGGACAAGGGTGGAGAATGGGCTCACTCTGTTGCAGAATTATGGGGGGCGGCTGAATCCATCTTAGCGTTGTCAGAATCTGATGATGGTACTTCTGCAGAGGAGTATGGGGCGGCAATGGAACGCTTCCGTAAAAAATGCGGAGAGCAAAACGAATTGCCTTCACGATGATGCGTTAAGTGCATTTTCGATATCTTTCCAAAGATCTTCGGCATCTTCAATTCCAACTGAAAGACGTACAAGACCTGGTGTTACTCCTACTTCCAAACGTCGTGCTTCCGGAGTTGCAGCATGGGTCATCGACCATGGGTGATTGATTAGGCTCTCGACGCCCCCAAGGCTTTCTGCTGTGGTAAACAGTTTGCTGGCTTTGGCAAAGCGGCGGGCTGCGGCCTCTCCGCCTTCGATTTCGAGTGATATCATCCCCCCAAACCGGCGCATCTGTGATGCTGCAACATCATGTCCCCCATGCCCTTCAAGGCCGGGATACAAGAGTCTGGTAACTTTCGGATGGGAAGATAACTTCTGAGCCAAATATTCTGCATTATCACAATGTCTTTCCATTCTGATTGCTAGTGTGCGGATTCCTCTAAGTATCAAAAAACAATCCAAAGGAGAAGGGACTGCGCCTATCGTATTCTGAAGGAATCGTATCTTCTCGTTCAACTCTTCACTGCGCGTGACAACATATCCAGAAATGACATCGCTGTGACCTGCTACATATTTTGTCGATGAACTACAACTAATGTCTGCTCCGAGTTCCAATGGTCGCTGAAGAACTGGGCTGGCAAAGGTGTTGTCTACCACCACTAGCCATCCTCTTTCATGGGCTTTAGCTGAAAGTTCCGCAATGTCGTGGATGTTTAGAAGAGGATTGGTGGGGGTTTCCAGCCATAGCATCTTGGTATTTTCTCGAGCGCATGCTTCAAGATCTCCGGGCCCAAGTTCACTGTATGTTGTTTCGATACCAAACTTGGAAAGTACTTGATCGAAATATCTCCCCGTCCCACCATAAAGATCGGATGCAGCAATGATGTGGCTCCCTGATTCTAATAATTGGGTGACTGTCGAAATAGCGGCCATCCCACTAGCAAATGCACTACCGTATGCTTTAACCCCAGGGGATTCGAGAATTGCTACTGCTTCTTGCAAAGCGTCTCGGGTTGGGTTTTGAGTTCGTGAATATTCATATCCAGTGTGTTCTGCAAAATCGCTTTGAACATAAGTTGATGTTTGGAAAATCGGAGTTTGCACAGAACCTGTTTTCTCATCGGGTTCAAAACCAGCATGTACCGAACGTGTGGATTCGCCCAGTTCTTTCATATCTAAAGCCCCCAATTGTCAGGTTCAAAGCCATTTTCTCGCAACCACGAATCGTTGTATAATTTCGACAGATATGGGTTGCCTGCATCAGGCAAAATTACTACGATTACCGCCTTCTCTCCAGCGGCTTCGGCCTCTTCAGCAATCTCCAGCGCAGAGTGTAGGGCGCCGCCACATGAGCCGCCACAAAACAATCCCTCAATCTTGGCCAACCTTCTTGTTGCTTTGAAACAAATCTCATCATCGACTTGCCTTATTTCATCAATAACGGAGAAATCTGTTGCTGGAGGAATGAAATCTTCTCCAAATCCTTCAACCATGTATGTATGAGGAGTTCCAAGTGTTCCCTTCTCAAAATATTCCTTCAATATCGACCCAACTGGATCTACGCCCACAACCTTTGGGGTCGGCTTTCCTTCTGCTTCGGCCTGTGCTTTCAAGGACTTTCCACAGCCCGTAATCGTTCCCCCCGTGCCCATGGTAGCAACGAAATGAGTTACTCTTCCCGCAGATTGTCGCCATATTTCAGGCCCTGTTGATTCGACATGGGCCTGAGGATTTGCTTGATGTGAATATTGATCTGGATACCAAGCACCTGGAATTTCTCTTGCTAGCCTTGCTGCAACTTCGTAATACGAACGTGGGTCTTCCTTTTCGACGGCTGTAGGGCAAACATGGACATCTGCACCAATTGCGCGCAACAAGTCAATCTTTTCCTGGGCCATTTTATCGGGCATTGTGAAGATGCAATTGTAGCCCCTTTGTGCCGCAACCATGGCTAGACCTATTCCTGTATTTCCACTAGTTGCTTCGACAATAGTTCCCCCGGGTTGGAGAAGTCCATTTTTTTCCGCGTCTAAAACCATATGGAGTCCGATTCGATCCTTAATCGAACCACCAGGATTGCATCTTTCCAATTTGACCCAAATTTCAGAAGATGTGAGGTGTGATGTGACACGATTCAATCGTATAAGTGGCGTTTCGCCGATTGCGGAAACAACATCATTGTACGCCCCCCTTGGTAGGTCCATGGGCGTCGCTGAGCGTGGATGGATTTCATCATTACCAAAGTCTATTCCGATTCTTGATTTTCATCGGCGCGCTTGCCCGACTCTACCAGAATATTTCCTATCAGTAATGCCCCGCCACCAATGAATAGCCAAAATGTGGCTTCATTCAGACCCTCGGCTAAGGCGTAAATCGTTGCCCAAACCGGTTCAAAGGCATAGATAATTGCGGCATGAACGGGATGGAGGTGTCGTTGATACAAATTTAGAATCATGATGGCAACAAACGAGCCAAGAACGCCAAGTAACAGTAACCATATGAGAACATCAAATTCAATCAACAAACCTAACAAATCTAGAATATTGATTTCTACTGTTGTGAAAATTAACGCGAAAATAAGAGTTAGGGTAGAAGCGATTACGACTACCAAAAAAGATGTTTGAGTAACTGCTAATGGATCAAATTGTTTGGTAACGGAGTCGGTGAAGATAATGTGGAATGCGAATAGAAGGGCGCTGAAAACCGTGAGTAATTCCGCCCAACCCCATGTTAAGTGCGGTGGACCATCAATAAAGCCCGCTCCGAATGTAGCAAGAATTACTCCCGAGACTAGTACTGTTGTCAACGGGTGACTTTTCATCTTCAATCCAATGAGTGCGGTGAAGACAACATATAGGCTAGTCAAGAATGCTGAAACTGCAGGGGTTATCTCGTTTAATGCGAGCATTTGAGTTAGGAAACCTCCAAACATAAGCAAGCCGAGAATAATGCCACCTTTCCATGCGCCCCTATCAGCTAGCGCAATTCGTGCACGTGTGCTGAAAATTGGTAATGTGATTGCTGCCACCAAAAAACGAATCAATACCATGAATCCAACCACGCAAGCAAGATCCCATACCTCAAGATGAGTTGCTGCAGAATCGAGGGCTTTCTTCATCCAAACGAATGTTCCTCCCCAAATCAATGTCACGAACAACAACCAGATTGCTGCTCGTCGACGCGTGGAAATATCCGTTTGCACAATTACGGGGGACTAGATTGATTCTTTCACGATTTGGGTTGAAAAATAGTTTCAACTAGAGCAAGATAACATAGAGCAACCTACGCGATTTCTCGCCCATTCGGGTCTTTTCTGGTACCATCTTTCTTCATATTTTGATTGCTCATCATATGGGTTTTTCAGCAATTCATACAATTCCTCTGCTATTGAATAATCTCCTTTCTCGGCGGCATCGATCGCTAATTGGGCCATCCAATTTCTTAGCACATACTTCGGGTTAGCCTTTCGCATTTCTTCTTGATTTGGTGTAGCATTGGTCCTATCCCACCATTTTTCCAGCCATTTATTCCAACCCTCTACTGGAATTGTTGATGGGTCGTAAAATGCTTCTTCCAAAGATTCGATGTTTGGTGATTCGACAAAAGAAAGTTTGTGGAAAAATATTGTCATATCCGTTTCTACTTCTTGCAACAATGCAATCAATTCGCTGATAAGGGATTCATCCGATTCTAAATATTTGGAGAGTCCAAGTTTTGCCGCCCACATAGATTTGTTATTTTGTTCAAAGGTGTCATAATATGTATCAAGGACCTCATACAATCTCTCTTTTTCATCCATCAACGGACCAATCGCTTCAAGCAATCGCGCTACATTCCACGCCCCAATCTGTGGCTGCTGCCCATACTGATAGCGGCGGGTGGTGGCGTCTGTTGTATTTGGTGTCCAACTCGGGTTGAAATCTTCTATCCAGCCATATGGGCCATAGTCAATAGTCAGTCCATGGATAGACATGTTATCCGTATTCATAACTCCGTGAACAAACCCTACTCGCATCCAATGAGAAATCATGTTAGCTGTTTGTTCGGCCACATGTTTCAACCATGATATGAGTCCTTCATCACCATCTGCCGAATGGTTTGCAAAATGGTGTTTGACCGTATGCTCAACTAGATTTTTCAACGTTGGAATGTCTCCGGAATTGGTGTGGATTTGAAAACTACCAAATCGTAGAAAACTTGGAGCGACACGGCACACAACGGCGCCGGGTTCTGGTTTGGGATTACCATCATACATAATATCTCGAATTACCGATTCTCCTGTGGAAACTAAAGATAGGGCGCGCGTGGTTGGTATGCCTAAATGATGCATCGCTTCACTACAGAGAAATTCTCTAATTGAAGAACGGAGAACCGCTTTACCATCTGCAAATCGTGAATATGGGGTTAAACCCGCCCCCTTGAGTTGTAATTCCAAAATGCCATTCTTACCTTGTGCTTCTCCCAAAGTTATGGCTCGGCCATCTCCTAGTTGACCAGCCCAGTTTCCAAATTGATGGCCTCCGTATCTTTGTGCATATGGATCCATGCCACCAACGATTTTGCCGCCTCCAAGAATTTGGCCATCGGGGCGTTCAAGGCCTAACTCATCAGCCATCTCATTAGACCACAATTCAAGTTTTGGAGATGGGGGAGGGGTTGGATTTACACGCGACCAACAAACATTCGGGATTCGGCGCGGGGAGCCGCCTTCCTCCTCATCGCCTGGAGTTTCATCTAAGAAACGGCTGAACCATTGAAGTGATTCAAGTGTGTTCTTGGCCACACCCATTCCAATGTGTCAAACTATTCAATCTGATGCTTTCGGTGTTTTTCAATAACTGTTGGATGTTGATGCTCATTGGAATATACACACTCCTGTTGCTCAACTTTCATGTGTAACTTCTCTGAGGAGGGAGTAATGACGGATGTTCCTTTTTGGGAAGCGCCATTTGAAAGTGGCCCCATTCCAAAAAATGGAGAACGGTTTGATGTCATTGTTGTAGGAGGGGGGCCTGGTGGATCCGCTGCTGCTGGGTATCTTGCTATGGCAAAAAAACGGGTTTTATTGATTGAAAAGGAAAAATGGCCTAGAGACAAAGTTTGTGGAGATGCCGTTGGTGGAAAATCGTTGTCTCATGTGGCAGAATTGGGGGTAAAGGAGAGGTTGGAAAAAAACCCTCATTTCAGAGTAACAAGCATTCTCTTTGGCTCGCCCAAAGGCATTACTGTAGACATACCATTACCGAAAGAGGAAGTTGATGCCAGGGAGGCTGGTTATTCATTACCGCGAATCCAGTTTGATAGAATGTTGTTTGAACGAGCCACTGAACTAGTTACTGAAAATGGTGGCATGGTTGTGCAAGGTGCCAATGTCAAAAATGTGTTACATGAAGGAGAAAGCGGGGATGCTCGGCGGTTTACTGGAGTTGTAGTATCACATAATGGAGAAGTGAATGAGTGGCGCGCACCAGTCATCGTTGGGGCTGGAGGATTCAATTGCCCAGTTGCGCGTTCTGTAGTTAAAGAAGCATACTCAGAGACCATGGTTGATCGGGAACATTACTGTGGGGGGTGGCGAGAATATTGGCAGGGAGTAGAAGGTTGTGAAGCCGAAGAAGGGGCGATTGAAATTCATTTTCTCAACAAATCGCCGGGTTATTTCTGGCTATTCCCTGTGGGAGATGGGGTGGTAAATGTAGGGGTTGGCGTTGTACTATCCGAACTGGATAAACAAAAGCGTAAACTAAAGGAAATGCAGGCTGAGATTATATCTTCTCACCCTAGTTTAGGTCCTAGATTTAGCAATGCTAAGATGGTTGAAGGTAGTGGAAAGGGGTGGCAATTGCCTTTCGGTTCTCCGCGTAAAGGTGCCGAATTACAACCGAGGCGCGCATATGCAAATGGCGCACTGTTAATTGGAGATGCCGCCAGTCTTGTAGATCCATTTAGTGGTGAAGGAATTGGAAATGCTCTATTCTCAGCAAAGGTTGCTGCAGATTCAATTATTGAGAATGAGGGAGTTACTTTAGAATCTGGAAGGATATATCAAAATCAGATTTGGGAGGCACTTGGAGACGAATTGACGAATTCATACAAACTACAAAAAATGTCAAGAAATTCGTTTTTGATTAATTGGGTTCTGAAAAAGGCGGCGAGGAAACCGAAGATTCAGAAATTATTCACTGATATGATTGCTAGTAAAGAAGCTCAGGGCAACTTACATTCGAAGATGTATCTGCTTCGAACATTCCTATTCTGAGAAAGACTTGTCATCCTCCTACCTAGAGCATGCCACATGGTAGACGCTGGGCTTGAAGGAGTTGAAGCAATATTTCTGGACTTGGATGGTACCATATATTTGGGTTCAGAGTTGATTCCTGGTGCCTTGGATTTTCTTGATCGATGTAAAAACAAAGGTGTACGGGCTTTTTTCCTCTCCAATAATTCATCTCGGTCTGTAGATGAATATGTGAAGAAATTGCATGGTTTTGGGATTCCTGCTACTTCTGATGACATTTTATTGTCAACGCATGATTTGTTATCTTGGCTTGCTTCAAATTCGATCGATGAAACATATCTTGTGGGAACGGAAGGTATGCGTTCGATGCTTGAAGATGCTGGGGTAAACACCCTTTCTGAATCGCCCCAGTATGTAGTGCTTGGATATGATACTGAAATCACTTACGAAAAATTGCAAACTGCTTCCGTACATCTTCATCGTGGAGTCCCGTTAGTCGCCTCTCATCCAGATATGGTATGCCCCTCTCCAGAGGGAGGTATTCCAGATACGGGAGCGTACATGGCATTGTTCGAAGCCACAACCGGTGTGCGGCCCGAACATATCTGTGGAAAGCCAAACCCGGGAATGATTCTTCACAAGGTGGAAGAGTTGGGGTTGCAACCAAACCAGTGTGCAATGGTGGGAGATAGACTGTATACGGATATAGAAATGGCTTGTCAAGCGGGAGTTGTTGGGGTTTTGGTTCTGAGCGGAGAAGCCACTCTAGCCGACCTAGAAGGCGGGGGTTCTTCTCCCGATTTAGTTGTGGATTCTGTAGCAAGTCTTCTGAAATAGTAGGTGTGGATATTATCATCAGAGGTGGGCCTCTCGAAGAGACATGGTCGTAGGCCGAATCAAGGAGATTTGGCGGCGCAAACGCCGTTTCCCCGCGGCGGGACACGAGAGGGCGGGGTTCATGGCTGAAGCACAAATTGGCCAGTTGATCGAAGCAGGGATTGGAAATACGTGTTGGAGAGTTTTTCACGGCCCCCGTATTCCTGCACCGAAAGAAGGACGTTGTCGTGAAGTCGACTTTGTTGTTGTCGGCCCCGCTGAAGTGTGGATGGTGGAATGCAAACATTGGTCTGGAAGAATGGAAATTCGAGGAGATGATGTTATTCAACACAGAAGAAATGACCTAGGGCAATTGAATCATGGAGATACTTTTGCAACTATTGCCCACAAAGGTGACGTGTTAGCGGAATACCATGGTATGCCTATGCCAGAAATCCGCTCATTCGTAGTTTTTTCAAATAACAATCTGGAAATTCCCGATGATGTTATGGAACGGGATGATTGTTTTAGACAAAGTGATTTGTTAGCCATACTCCCTAGTGAAAAGGATGATCTCAAAGAAGTTGGGTTGTCTAAAGAATCCGCTGATTTAGTGAAGTCGCTAGAAACTCTTGGGACTTGGGACTTGGTTCATTTACACGGTGGTAAAGAATACAATGGGGATTTGAAGTCTGTTTCAAATGAAAGTGGTGTGATTCACGGATTGTTCGATTCGCGTTGGCAATATGACCGAATTGTGATGAATACTGAACGTAGTTGGAAGGGGTTATTTGGCCCATTAAGGTGTGAAGCTATTTTGTCAAAAGGAGGGGAAGAGGTGAAGCGCTGTTCTGTTAATCCGGATGCTGAAATTACAATTCGCAGGGCTGGTAAAAGAGAAGATACGGTTGTCAAATGGCGACATGTTGTAGGTATTGATCTGCTGAGTAATCCAGATCATCATGTCATCAGGCGAGAGCCTTGAGTTGAAATGGGTTGAAGTAACCGCCCGTCTATGGAAGACGAATACGTAATCAGGGTTGTTGGATTGGTTGCAAGCCTGTTGGGGATAGTAGCCTGGGCTCCCCAAATCAAAAGGGTGTGGATTGACAAAAGGCATGATGGAATTTCATTGCCAACATTCTGGGTTATTGTTGCCGCTCTTGCTTTGTGGTTGATCTATGGTATTCTGATAAATGCGTTCGAAGTTATTCTTGGCAATATTTTGGCGTTGGTTATGGTGCTCGGTGTGATTGTTGGTGTGATAAGGGCGCGCTCACATTCGCTGTCCGAGATACAATTATCCGGCAATTGATTGATAACTACTGTTTCCTCGCCGTTGATATGGCCACTAAAGAGGAGTTAGAGGGTTTGACGGTACCGCAACTCAAGGAACGGTTGAAGAATGCTGGACTCACAGTGGGTGGGAAAAAGGCTGAGTTAGTCGAAAGATTGTTGGATGCCGCTCCTAAAAAATCTACATCGGAAAAGAAAATTAAGGTTGCACAGAAGTCCTCCGGGAATTCTTCGGGGGATTTGCCATTATTCAAAGCCATAATGACTGGCGGATTGGGTTCTGCTGATTTGGATTATCGAGTTGTTGGTCAGCGTGTTGCTGGTTTAGTACTCTTGATTGTTGCAATCATCGGCCTTGGTTCAATGTCATGGTATACTGCTGAAATGGACGTGAATGATTTGGAGGGAGAGGGCGTAATGATTGGAGAGGATTTTGATTTTGATTTGGTTTACAACATGGGTTTAACTGAAATTTCCCAAGTAGTGACAAGCAGTTTTGGGGGTGCAGGAATGGAATTGACTCTCTCGATGAGTGAATGTGTTGAATTAGACGAAGAGGGTGAATCTGAGGGTGATGCTGGGCCTGTTTGTTCGGAGATGGCTGCTGCTAGCACAACGATGGGCGTAATGCTATGGATTTCTATTATTGTCCTGAGTTTGTGGCTACTTCTGTTATTCCTTAACGGGTGGGGGATTCTTGATGGAACACCTTTGGAAGAAAAATTGGAAATGATCGATAAATGGAGTGTTATTGCAATTTCTTCCTTGTTAGGATTGGGGATTTTGTTCTACGGTTTGATGGGTGGCCCCATAGTTGCTGATGAAGAGCCTTGGAGTGGGGGCTTAGGTGGGATGTGGTGGATGTCTTTCCTAACTTGGTTGATCTTCGTTGGAGTTTCATATGGTTCAGATTTGAAGAGTTTTATCGATTCAAAACGGGCTGCTTGAGATGGGTGGAAAAATCCTAGTAACCGGAGCGAGTGGTTTCCTTGGTAGTCATGTTACAAAGCAACTAATTGAAGATGGAAAGAATGTGAAGGCTGCCGTACGGAGTCCTGAGAAAGCAGAGTTTCTTCATCAATTCGGAGAAGTAGAAATTGTACAAATGGATTTGTTAGATCTTGATTCTGTCAGGGCCGCAGTTGATGGTTGTGATGAGATTATTCACTGTGCTGCTGCATTGAATGTTGGAGTTAAAGATAGTCAAAGAGAGGTTGTTGACCCATCTATTCAGGGTACGGAGAATCTGGTTTCTGCTATCACAGAGGGTGAAGTAAAAACGGTGATTCACACTTCCTCGGTTGCGGCGATTAGGCCCACGAAATATGTCAATGGAACAAAATATGGTGTGGATGATTGGTGTGATGATGCCACCTTG
>DAWL01000003.1 GCA_002505935.1 Euryarchaeota archaeon UBA226
GTTGAAGCAATCAAATTCAACCTTTCAGGAACAATCAACCCTACATCTGGCATCGTATTTTCTACAATTTCATCTGGCGCAGTACAACCGGGGATCATCAAGAGAGAAATTGAAATTACAAGAATTGCTTGGGCCCTTTCAAAACCCATAATTATCACAAATCCTGTCAACTTCAGGTTCTAACAACTCTACGAATTCTGAAATACTTGACTTGGCCATTGATTACTTTTTGAATTCTCATGTCGTCATTATTTTTGGTGGCTTTACGGGTTCGCTTACGTACCTTCCTACGTACTGAAGTTCCTGAATTTGTTTTCTTGGATACTCCATTAGTTTGGCTCTTTGACCAGTCGACCATGGGGGTACATCGAGGTAGCAGATATAAACGGTTGTTCAGTAATGTAATCTTACCAAAATTGCCGTATTCATTTGTTATTCGTGAGTGTATAGTAAGCAAATCAAAGGGTACCCACTGCTTCACCAACTCCTTGCGGAGCGGTTTACCACTTGTTTATCTCAAATCTTGAAGTCAGACTGATCTTCCTGCTGACCCTGGATGATAGTCTTACCCTCAGAATCAACGAATGAGCCCGCCTTGGTCTGCTCATCATACAGTCCACCAACGTGCTCCTCTGTTCTGAGAATCTGTCCAGCATCACCAAGAGCCATTGTTAGACTGTTGGTGATGGCCTGCAGTGTTTGCAATGCTCGATCTCGGTGGCTTGGTCCGATGTTGTGATCGGAATATCTAGCCTCTTCAAAGATTGCGAGGAAGTCATCGAGTTGGTCTGCTGGGACCATGCTGAATGCTGAACGTACAGCCGATTCGAACTCACGAGTTGTTTCGTAGACCTTCTTCATGAAACCGTGTCGGCGGAAGTGCTTGACCAAGTCCTTGTAGCAGTTGAAGATGACCGCGATGTATTCGTTAGCTGCTCGTAATTGCATCATCGTATCTGACAATATACCGCGCAACATCTCGATTCGCTTTCTATCCATTGCTCGCTTGTACCATAATGTTCCAACGATTGCTAATGTCAATACCAAGATGGCTAATGCGAAACCTGTTTCCTTAGAGAAGAAACCGCTTTGTTCGGAGACCAATTTCTGATTCACCGTCGTAATCTCAAAAGTGATGTTATCCGCGGTTTCAGAGAAATATTGTGAGCCCGCAAAGCTGGCAGTTATTCTCCAGGTTCCCTCACAAGGTTCACCACCACAGGTCGTACCTGTAAATGGCCACATGAATGAAGCGATACCCTGTTCATTGGTACGAGAGATGTTGAGTCCTGCAACTATCCATTCTCCGGCTTCTGCATCCCAATATTCACGACTGAAGATAACATCCTCATTCTCAACGGCTAATCCTGTCCTGTCTCGCAATAGGGCTACTTCACCACTGATGACTTCACCTTCGTAATAGCCGCCATCCGAACCACCTGCCCAAATTTCCTTGGGGTACATGCTGACTCGGCTCTTGACTAGAACTACCTTATCAGCATATGATCCATTGACCACACTACTGACTTCGGCTTGACAACCAGTACCGACATTGGTATTCTTGTCGGGTTCGTATGCTACCCTGATTGTCCTGAATCCTTCATATTCTCCAGCCGAAGGTTCGATTCCCTTGAGGCTTGGATTGTGCTGTGGATTGGCGCTGAACCACTCGATAGTTCCAGTAGCATCATCTGTGTATATTCTTGCGAATGGGCGAGTGTTCTTCTCTGGGTCGATGTAGATGTTTAGGCACTTACCACCGATAGGCTGTCCATTACTCTGCAACAGTGTCGCATCAATGTGGAATGATTCCTTTAGGTAAAGGACATCGAAACGTTCTGCTCCGTTTGCATCTTCCAATGATGGCCATTGTTCGTAACTGTTCTTGAACGGGCCGATCTCAGAAATTGAAAGTGTACTGTTAGAGAAGACCTCGAAGTTGACAGTCACTGATTTGTTGAGGTATCGGAATGCATCGTTATTGTCGTATGCATTGTAGGTCACAGTTACCTGTGCCGTTCCTGCATTTGCTCCCGATAGTGGGCATTCTATTGCATAGTATCCGAAATCATCGGTGATTGATGAGATACAGGCGATTGGCCCCTCTGCACTGTTAATCATCTCATAAGACACTCTGATTTGACGCTTGGTCAGATTAGTGCCTAATTCATCAGACAAGTGTCCAGTGACAATCATTGGCTTCTCAACAACCTCATTCTGAGCTGCATCGAATTCAGAAGTGTAGACGATTTGCTGATCCACCAATAGTTGTGTGTCTCCGATAAGACTGAACCCATTGCCATTGTAAGGCATGACTCTTCGATAATGATCGCTACCAATGATGTCCTGACAAGGGTCCCACTTACCCTGCAAACCAAGATACTGAGGTTGTAGTATGCCGCATCCTTCGTTTGGTAGGGCCTCCTCGAATCTCAGATAGACGTTTACTGGTCCGAATCCATCAGGTAGGAAAGATGTCGGGTCTTCCCTGAGAAGTTCTGGGTCCAGTGGCAAGAAGTTTGACTTCAGGCAACCTACTGTTTCGTTGCGATCTAGAATATCATCCTCATTGGCATCTCTATC
>DAWL01000083.1 GCA_002505935.1 Euryarchaeota archaeon UBA226
ATCGCCGATGGAATTTGTTTGCCACCTGAGAAAAGGCCAACTCATGAACAAAGTAAAGCCGGATACAAACCAGCAGCACTGACGGGAGATGATGCGACTGCTCACGAACTTGCAGTAATGCCGCATGATATCGCTGCGGTCAGTGTTGGCCTGATTGATGGAGATACTTGGCTTGATCTAGACTATGTTCTAGACAGCAACGCTGATGTTGACATGAATGTAATCATGACAAGCGATGGGCGCTATGTTGAGATTCAAGGTACTGGCGAGGAGGCTACCTATTCTAGAGAAGAGAATGATGCCCTTCTCGACTTGGCAACTATCGGATTGAATCATCTCCACTCGAAGCAAACCGAACTGATGACAGGACGAATGTGAGTCCTGGATGAGTGATTTAGGTGGGACGGGCCGGGCTCGAACCGGCGACTTCCAGATCTTCAGTCTGGCACTCTCCCAGCTGAGTTACCGTCCCTGGGGATTCAATCGAGCGGGGCCGCCCTTTCAACGATTACGGAGCAAAGATTCTCAGAAGAGGTCATCATCATCCTCTGCGGATTCTTCAAACATGCTCTCTTCCTTCTTGGTAGCCTTCTTCTTAGTGGCCTTCTTGGCAGGTTTTTCCTCTTTCTTCTCTTCTTTTGCAGCCTCGGTCTTCTCAAGTTCGGCTTTGGCGGCTTCATTCTGAGCAGCCAAACGCTTCTCTTTCTCTTCCTTCTCACGAGCCTCCATCTCTTCTGGAGACAAACCAGCCTGAGCAGCCAAAGCCCTGCGCCTGTCCTCGCGAGCCTTGCGTTCCAACTGCTTGTGTCGACTCCGCTCGATGTTCTGCAACATATACATCGCATCGTGTTCCAACAAGGGTGAATCAGAAATTATAGTGACATCTAGCCAATCACCTTCTTCGATTAGGAATTCCGCTAATGGTTCAAAATTCAAATCGCTCTTCTTGATTTGAGTATAATGCAGCGCATTACCCATACGATGCTCTACACCAGAGAAATGGCAATAGAAAGTCTTGGTACCAATGGTGTTCCTTACCTGATCAAACAACTCGCCATAATCCTCGCTTGTCTTCAAACGGCCGTGGCCACGTGCGTGAATATGTGCCATATTGAGTACAGGAACAGTGCCTTCAACGTGATTTACTACTTCGAGAACTTCCTCTAGAGTTCCCCACAACTCCTGTCTTCCACTGGTCTCTACACCCACTTTCATCGGAGTTCCATCCTGAAGCCAAGGGAAGGCCGGATATTCAGTCTCATCCTCCCAAAGTTGCGCTGACCTCTCGACTACTCCGGCCAAGACATTGGCTACTTGCTGATTGGCTTCCTTACCGCGCGCGTATCCACAATATGGTCCTACATGGGTAGTAATGTGCCTAGCATTGATCACCTTTCCAGCCTGCATGCTAGTTTCCAATTTTGATAGAGCCCGGTTTCTTTGTACACGATCCCCGAGTAATTCCGCATAATATGGACCGTGAATGTTCATTTCGAATTCGGCCTTATGAGACAAAACTCCAGCCTGCCAGTATTGATCAAAATGATGTGGTTGAACCATCCTGACAGTCTGAATCTCCATGGTATCTAAACCAAGAGAAATGACGTCATCCATACCTTCAACGATGGTCCTACCCTTACAAGAAAGAGGTACTCCTGCAGGTCCCATCTTCACTGGCATAACAGCGCCTCCGCATCAGCGGCCTTCCGGCGGAAAGGGTGACCATTCAAAACAATATGCTGCTGCATGAGTACGAACATACGTCAACAGTACAGTCCATGTCTCTTCAACCCATCTCCGTGGGGTTCATGACATCCACTAAGTTCGGAGTTGATGATGAGTGCCCTTGACGCCGCCATAGCAGCCTTCTCGCAAGGCCTGCCAATCTGCGTTTTTGACGCTGAATGGAGAGAGGGGGAGACCGATCTGTTGTTCCCAGCAAGAGCTGCTACACCAACCGCCATTCGGCAATTGCGCAAGGATTGTGGTGGGCTGTTGTTTCTAGCCATCGGACATGAAGTAGCCGAATTGTTCGGCTTACCATATCTCCAGGACCTGCACACTCATTCTGCACTAACTGATGAATATCCAGTTCTTGCCGAACTGATAACTAATGATCTACAATATGATTCTCGCTCCGCTTTCACCTTGTCTTTGAACCACCGAGACACCTTCACCGGAATCACTGACCATGATCGTTCATTGACGACCAGAAGATTTGCCGAACTATACCTCGAGTGCTTAGAGGATGGTAGCAACGCTGCTGCACGACTTGGTGCTGAATTCAGGACGCCGGGACATATTCCAGTTTGTAGAGAGACAGAAGGTGGGCTTGCCAATCGCCAAGGCCATACTGAATTAGCAGTAGCGATGGCTAGAGCAGCATCGATGGAAGCAGTAGTCATTGGAGCCGAGATGTTGCAACCTGATGGAGATAAGGCACTAACTGTGGAAGATGCCAGAAAATGGGCTGAGGAAAGAGGAATACCTTTCGTATCCGGGCATGATATCCTCAACGGGGTGAAATGATGGCTCGAGTCATGGCAGTCGGTGTTTTCGACCTTTTGCATGCAGGCCACTTGCATTATCTCGAACAGGCCAAGGAATTAGGAGAACATCTGATTGTTGTTGTAGCACACGATGAAACCGTTCGTAGGCGAAAGCACGAACCTGTGACTGGACATGATTTGCGACGCAGAATGGTAGAGGGGCTAAAGCCGGTCGACGAAGCGGTCATTGGTAATCATCCAGACGTATCCATCTTTGAGATACTTCCACTGGTAAAGCCAGACATCATCGCCTTGGGATACGATCAGGACCATGCTGAAGCGAGTATCAAAGCAGCGCTTCGAGAAAGAGGGTTCACAGAAATCGAAGTGACTAGAGTAGAGGGCCTTTACGATGACCTTGATGGTACTCGAAAAATTATCTCCCGCATCATTGAATTGAGCAATGGTGATTCGCCGAACGAGGAATAGAAATGTTCACTGGAATAGTGCAAGGAATGGCCGAAGTGGTCTCATTTGAGAATGGAACGCTTTGCATACTACTTCCAGAAAGTGAAGGTCTCGAACAAGGTGCTTCCGTAGCTATCGATGGCGTGTGCCTAACCGTTGTTTCATTTACAGAGGAGCAAATCTGGTTTGATGTGGTCGAAGAGACAATGCAAGTCACAACCCTCTCATCTTTGCAAGCAGGAGATTTGGTAAATTACGAAAGAGCCGCCAAATTTGGCGATGAAATCGGAGGGCACGATGTTTCCGGACATGTTTCATGCACAGCAACCATTTCATCTTGGCAAGATGGGATGATGAGGTTTGACCTTGATTCGAACTGGATGAAATATGTCATTGCCAAGGGATACATTGCAATCGACGGTTGTTCTCTTACCGTGGTCAACCCGGATAAACATGGCTTCTCGGTTGCATTGATTCCTGAGACCCTGTCCAGAACTCGTTTCTCACACAAAGGACCGGGCGACGAAGTGAACATTGAATTCGACTCGCGCACACAGGCTGTCGTCGATAGTGTTGAACGTATGATGCGGGCAGGTGAGTAACATGACCCGAATTGCATTGGTATGCGCTCGATATCATCGGGAGAATGTGGAGTTGATGCTTGAAGTGGCAAAAAACCGCGCTCAAGACTTCGGTATAGAGGTCGCAGAAATCATTTGGGTACCCGGAAGCATGGAGATCCCTCTCGCAATTAAGGGCTTAATCTCAAGAGATGATATCGATGGAGCAGCCTGTTTAGGAATCATCGAGAAAGGTGAAACACAACATGGACTTGTCATGGGACAAGCAGTGGTCAAAACCATACTTGAATTACAATTGGAATTTGACAAACCAATCGGACTGGGTATCATCGGACCTGGCGCCGAGCCCGAGCATGTTGAGCCTCGTCTAGCACCTCATGCCAGCGGGGCCATCGATGCCATTGCTGCGGTCCTCTGATTGTCATTTCTCTTGAGTAGCCACCAGACTGTGATCAATGCAATCGCGTTCATTGTCAAAATCCACCAAACCGACCAAGCAATTCCATCCACCATGAAGTCTGACAGAGGCATCAAGAAAGGTGTCGGGAAGAATTTGATGGTGTGCGTAGGAATATCGAGGAAAATGTGGAAAACCCAAGGACTGATGATGAACAATGCAGCAGTTCTTGGGCTCATTGAAGTCTTCAACCACTTTCCAGCCGGCAACATATCTGTTGAGTCAATTCTACGCAAACGTATCTCCAATGAACCCCATATCAGTAAAAACAAGACAAAGGTCCAGATAAATGAGTGACTGATTTGGTATAAATCCCAAGCCATGGCTGGCATGTCGGAAGTCACAGTATTCTCGTCTATCTCCTGCCTTAGTTGCCCTTTGGAAATACGGTATATTGTGGTGGGTACGAAGGCAAACAAATCTGGCAGAACCCCCATGGCTGCAGCCAATCTCCAATCTACCCTGCGATAGGTCAGATGCCTACCCCAAAGGGCATGGCTGAATACATCCATGTTTGATTGAACAGAACGCCATCTATATGCCTACTGTCGAATCGGTCACCGGTGATGATGTCAAGCCAACCTTCAAGGAATCTACCCGTCAGCATAGAATCATGTCTGAAGGGGTACGCAACGTCATCATAATCGGTAGTGGGCCTGCGGGTTATACTGCTGGACTGTATACTGCTAGAGCGATGCTCGAACCATTGATGTTCGCTGGCTACATGTCTGGAGGACAGTTGATGTTGACCAGCGACGTAGAGAACTTTCCCGGTTACCCTGAAGGAATTACTGGACCAGAGATGATGATGCAACTGCGACAACAAGCAGAGAGGTTCGGATTGGAAGTTCATGACAAGAATGTCGCACGAGTAGATTTCTCTGAGCGCCCATTCAAAGTCTACGTAGAAGGCAACGAACATCTCACTCATTCAGTCATTATCTCAACTGGTGCCGAGGCGATTTGGCTAGATGCAGAAAATGAAGCAGAACAGAAAGGAAGAGGAATCTCAACCTGCGCTACATGCGATGGTGCTTTCTTCAAAGACGAGGAAGTTTTGGTCATCGGTGGTGGAGATTCGGCAATGGAAGAGGCTACATTCCTGACAAGATTTGCTTCGAAGGTTACTCTACTGCACCGAAGAGATACCTGGAAGGCATCCAAAGTAATGCTTGAACGGGCTAGAAACAACGAGAAAATCGAGATCCGCCCTTTCCGTCAAGTCAAGTCTTGGCTATCCGATGACAATGGTTTGACTGGAGCACTTCTCGAAGATCCTCGTGATGGTTCAACGGAAGAAATCGCTGCTACTGGAGCATTCATCGCCATTGGACACAAACCGATTACCGCGTTCCTTGAAGGCCAAGTTGAGACCGATGACCATGGCTACATTGTAAACAAGGATTTCAGCATGACCAGCGTAGAAGGTGTGTTTGCGGCTGGAGATGTGGTAGATACTCGTTATCGACAGGCGATTACCGCTGCTGGTATGGGCTGCATGGCTGCCATAGATTGCGAGCGTTGGCTTGAAGAGAATGTCCACTGAGGCCCAAACATGGCCGACGAATTGAGCGCTGATGACCTTCAACGCTTCTCAAGGCACCTCATCCTTCCTCAAGTAGGCGTAGATGGCCAAGCAAAGTTGCGTTCTGCGCGTATTGCCGTCATTGGTGCAGGAGGCTTGGGCTCTCCGGTGATTCTCTATCTTGCGGCCGCTGGAATTGGGCATCTTACAATAATCGATGATGATGTTGTGGACATCTCAAATCTGCAAAGACAAGTACTGCACGACAGTGCTTGGGTCGGCCGAGCAAAGACCGAGAGTGCAAAGGCGAGAATCGAAGCCTTGGACCCCCAAATCTCAGTGCAGGTTCATTCCACCAGACTTGATGCAAGCAATGCCATGGAGATACTTGAAGGTCATGACCTAGTAGTTGATGGAACCGACAACTTTCCTACTAGATATCTAGTCAATGATGCCTGTGAAATTCTCGGAATACCTTGGGTATACGGATCTATTCATAGATTCGAAGGCCAAGTCAGTGTCTTCAATCATAATGGTGGACCAAATTATCGCGATATATTCCCGCGCCCTCCGCCACCTGGAATGGCACCATCCTGTGCAGAAGCCGGAGTGCTCGGAGTACTTCCCGGAGTCATAGGTTGCATTCAGGCTAATGAAGCAATAAAGGTCATTCTCAATATTGGAGAAATCCTCAGTGGCATCCTGTTACTGTACGATGCTTTGGAAATGCGATTCAGAGGCCTGAAGGCGAGCCATGATCCAAACAGGGAAAAGGTGAGTGAATTACTCGACATAGAAGGCTACTGTCAAGCAGCAGAAGTTGAAGAACAGAGTAGCGCTGGAGAGGATTCGATGATTAACGAGATTGAACCAGGGGTTGCTCAACAGCGCATGGACGATGATTGGAAACCATACGTCCTAGATGTGCGCAGTGTGGGTGAGGCGGCAATCGCTTCACTTCACATGGTAGATGACTTGATTCCGCATGTCGAAATATTATCACATCTCGATTCGATTCCCAAAGATAGAGACATCTTGCTCTATTGTCACCATGGTGGAAGGTCCTTGATGGCTGGGATGGTGTTGTTGAATTCAGGATGGGACCGTTCCAATCTATTCAACCTCAGTGGAGGAATCGATCGTTGGTCAACACAAGTCGATGCCAGCATCCCACGATACTGACCTGAATGATGGGACATCTTGATGTGCAACGGGGAGCCCAAGACCCCTGAGGTGCCACAGTGGCGAAGGTCATCATTGCCGATGAGAACGAGGGGCGCCGCAACCTATTGGCGAATACTCTTGAGCGCGAAGGCTTCGATGTAACCCGCGGCTCAACCCTACGACAGACAGAAGCGACTGCATTAGCCGTAATGCCAGAAGTCGTTGTTATGGATGGTGAATGGAAAACTGGAGACCCCATCGATGCATCTCAACGTTTGATGTCGGATCCTGAATTTGCATTCAAATGCAGAATTGTGGTCCTGTCTCGCATAACCTCGCAGGATTACATGATTGCCGCTGCCAAAGCCGGCATCTCAGAAGTATTGTCAAAACCCTTGAACATGAAATCATTGATTGAACAATTGCACAAACATTCTCGCAAGGAATTTGTTCCTCCTCCAGCAGAAGTAGGAGCCATTGGAAGTAGAGAAGGTACTTTCGATGTTGGAGTATCGATGAATGACCCCAATTGGGCCCTTCCAATGTTATCCAATATGCTTGGTTCCGATGTAATCAACGATGATTTCGTTTCCGACATTGTCGCTAAACTGGAAGAAAAGGAACTTGCAGAAGATTTGGACCTCGACCCCTCAGTATTATCCGAATTACTCAAAGCAGCTTTAGGTAAATTAGTCGAAGATGGAGTTTCTTCAACAGATGGTGATGAAGAAGTTGTATCCTACGAGAGTCTCAAGAAGGCTGAGAAACTGGGAGGAGAAGCAAAACCCCGAAAGAGCAGTTCCAAGAAAATAGGCATGACGATGGATGAGATGTTACAGGCGCAAGCCGATGACATAGCCGAAGAAGTTGAAGAAGCAATGGATGAAGTGTTATCTGAATTACCTGACCTAATCACCATTCTACCAGAAGATGAACAGATGAGCGTTGACCCAGAGGTCGTGCGCTTCACTCATCTCTCAATACGCTATGTTCTAGATCTGTTGTTTGACATCGCTAGACCTGACAATCTTACAGACATGACCTTGATGACTAGATTGGAAGATGGCGCCCAAATGTTGGCAGATGTAATGTTGCATCTGCCTAGTGCGCCTGAGGAAGAAGAATGAGCGATTCATCCTGATGACACGGTAATCGTTGAATACCAAACCTCGGGAGAGAATAGTATGGCAGGGGTTCCTTCATTCAATACCAAAGCGCAAAGCCATCGCTTAGCATTCTCTGCTTTACTCACCGCATTCATAGTCGATTTCCTCGGTTATGCCTACATTGTCCCTATTCTTCCAGAATGGAAAGAGCAATTCGCACTCTCGAGCATTGAAGCCACTGCCTTGGTATCGATATGGGCCCTACCGTTGTTGATTCTAGGACCAATTTCTGGAAGGTTAACGGATAAGTTCGGTGCTGGAAGAGTCATTTCAGTTTCAATCATTATGTTGATTGGAGCCTCTCTACTGTACCTTGTAGCAACTGAAGAATTGCTTGAATCGACTCTTCCTGGCTCAGGATTCTGGGTCCTAGTATGCGCCCGCTTCTTCCACGGCGTATCTGGTGCTGCTGTATTGACGGCGGGATTGGCAGCTGCAAGTCAATTGTGGCCACAAAATTTCGGAGAAGCCGCTGGTTCGTTAATCGGCATGGCGACCGTTGGTGCACTATTGGGCCCCGTCATAGGAGGATGGGCCTTTGAAATCGGAGCATCGAGCGCATTCCTATTGTTGGCTGGGATAACATTCCTAGCCCTACCTATCGTTCTATATGCCTCAAAAGAGATCGGGCATGGGCAAAGCGAAGGAGGGTTGGAACAGGTTCCAATCAAGGAATTCATCGCTCACCCTGTTCTGTTGAGAATAGGTCTACTCATCATGTTCTCGGCGTTGGCAACTGGAGCCTTAGAAGCAGGAGTTCCACTATTGCTCTCAGAACCACCAATGAACATGGGGCCAGGTCAAATCAGTCTGGTTCTGTTGGTTCTAGTATTATTGCAAGGAATAGGTGGTTGGTGGTGGGGTAGACTTGTCGACCGCACTGAGCCAACGCGTTGGATGATTGTCGGTTGGACTGGAGTGATTACTGGACTAGTTGCTTCTGGAGTCATCTCTTCAAATATCGATGGCAAAGTTGGAATCTTGTTGATAGTTGGAATGCTGGGGATTTTCCAATTCTCTGTAGCAGCAGCACAGATTCCAATGCTGCCAATGATCGACGCTGCAACTACTCGTGCTTACGGGCGCGGAAGTGCGGGACTCGCCTTTGGTGCATTCGGAACTGCTTGGGCGGCTGGAACATTGATTGGACCACTATTCATCGGCGCCTTACACGATTTGACAGGAGAATGGTCTCTCTCTCTTGGCCTATTAGCAATACCTGGAGTCTGTGGCATGATTATGACTCTGTCAAATCGCAATGAATTGCGCTCTTGCTACAATGAAGAGATGCAAAGAAGGGCCCTAATGCCGGATGAAGGCGAATGAGAAGCAATCTTGAACGCGAGTCCCCCGCCTTGATTCGGGGAGCCAATGAGCGAAGTCGGATTTCCAGACATCAATGGACGCGGGTGGCGTCCAGAAAAAGCTCTGAAGTTCTCCAATCCACTACCCGCCGATGAGGCGAGATTTGAGGTCCTGCGTTTTGTTGCTGAACGACATGATGGTCATCTTCAGAAAGTTGCCACTACTTGGGACCAATTACAGTCTCAGGCATCTAACAACCAATTCGATGGACGCAAATGGCATTCGTTCAGCAACGAACTTCTAGACGCGTTATCCAGAGGACTAAGCATTCGTTTACATCAAACTTCTTTGGATAAAGATGCACATAGAGAAGTAGTACCGCGCCGAGACCTTGAGAAACACCTAGACAGACGAGGTGAAAGATTCCTAATCGATATCGCTCTATGCCTCAGAAGAATCGCTCATTACATGGCAGTTAACATGGAAAATAGACTAGAATGGCAGAGGTTGATGTTGCGTACGCGTGCATTGGATGAGCACCTCAAGGATGTTTTTGCTAAAGGTATGGAAACTCCCGATGGAGGGAAATTTGGAGGCAAAGGATTCCGTTCAACTTGGCAGGAAGGAGTTGTTGCAGTTGCTACCGCTCTCAATAGGCAAGTGGATTCCTCACCTGGTTCTCGCCCCGGCGAAGGTTACGAAGGAGACCTCGTTGCCCCAATGATCAGGGATGTAGGACTCGCTTTAGCAATGGGAGATACGCCAAAGGATGTCATGGCTGCGCAAATGGGCAAATCAGCATCAAATCAAGATGGAGGTTGGAGTGGTATGGAAGCAGGCGGTAGAGACCTGCACATTGGCTGTTGGCACAGAGGAGTACTGCCTCCTACTGCCCCCCTGCCAATCGCTTCTGCCACAATGACCGGTTTGGCACTGGCCGCCAAATTGAGCGAAGTGGACCGATTCCATGTAGCCTGTATTGGAGAAGGCGCCAGTAGTAGCGGAGAGTGGTGGGAAGCGATTAATCTGGCAGGTACCAGATCATTGCCAATGACATTCATTCTTCAGAATAATCAAATCGCATTGGACACTATTTCTACAAATCAATCCGGAGTAGAATTGTGGGCCGACAAAGCGGTTGCTATGGGAATTCCATCATGGAGTATCGATGGCTCTGATGTAGCATCTTGGCATGCTTCGGTTGCAGTTGCGAGAGAATTCAGTAGTCAGGGAGGAGGCGCTACACTGATTCACGTTGAGACCATGCGTGGTTGCGGTCATGCACATCACCATGACGACCTCTATCTCGGAGCAGAGAGCGGTAACCCTCCTGGATATGTAAACCGAGAGATGCTTGATTACTGGGCCGCCAAAGACCCTATAGAAGTTCACAAGGAACTGTTGTTGAGCATGGGGGTGGCAGAAGATGAAATCTCTTCCATCGAAGATGAAGAACAAGACAGAGCCGATCAAGCAAGAGTGGAGGTTGAAGCGATGTCTTGGCCAGCACCAGAAACTGTAACTCTAGGAGTAACCAGTCTACACGACGCAGACACTCATCAGGACAGATTGGACAGAGATGGTAGCGGCATTGAAGCACAAGCGGTTCTTTCTTCTGGAGAAGTTGATGTGGATTTCGACTCGAGCAGTGGCTCGTGGACCTATGCACGCGCCATTCAACAAGCAATGGTTGCGATTGCAGAAAGGCATGGAGAAGAAGTCGTATTCATGGGAGAAGACATGGAAGTTGCAGGTGCATTCGGAATGAACTTGGCCCTGAAAAATGCAGGGCATGAGGATAAACTTCTGGACATGCCTCTGTCTGAAGCCGTGATTATCAATGCAGCAACAGGAGCCGCGTTACATGGCATGAGACCCATGGCGGAGATTCAATTCGGAGGATTTGCAGCATTGGCATTCAATGCTCTGGTGAACAACGCTGCAATGTTGCGCTGGAGGTGGGGTGCTGAAGTTCCACTCACAGTCCGCATACCCTTGGGAGGGCGCACTCGCAGTGGACCATTTCACGCAAACATCATCGAATCGTGGTTTGCCAACGACCCTGGCCTAGTAGTGGTTGCTCCGGCAACTCCTCAGGATGCTTACGACCTATTGCTCGAGGCTGCCGAACTAGATGATCCGGTTATCTTCCTCGAACATATTGGACTGTATGGATTGCGCGGCGGCCTTACCGGATGGGGCGATATGATCAACCAGAAAGTGGATACAGAACCAGTAAAACTTGCTCTTAACCAAGGCCGGAGGCATGCTCTTGGTAAGGCCAAAGTGGTACGTGGAGGCAGCGACCTGACTCTAGTATGCTGGGGGGCCATGCTACACGTCTCTCTCAAGGCTGCTGCAGCAGCAGCTGAGAAGGGTATCGAGGTCGAAGTCATCGATCTAAGGACCATTGTTCCATTCGATCACCAGACCTGTATTGAATCACTAACTAGAACTGGAAGACTGTTAATCGTTCAAGAAAGCCAATGGAGTGGCGGCTTAGGCCATACTATTCAAAGTCGAATAATGGAAGATGCCTTCTGGTCGCTTGAAAACAAACCTGTAATAATTGGTGCTCTTGATACACCTGTTCCATTCTCACCACCCCTTGAAAATCATACGATTCCAGACGTGGAATTCGTGCTTGAAACAATAATCAACATGTGTGAATAAGCACTCCCTACAAAGGCAATCCATATGTGCTCCACTATACGTGACCATCTTGCATGTCGCAGACCTTGGCTGAATCAGTATCCGCTAAGAAGGATGCAGGAGTCATGGAACTACTCCATTGGAATGGCATGCTTTTGACTGGCGGTTTGTTCGTCACATTGGTAGTTCTGGAAACTTTCAGCCATCGCGCAGGAGAATACGCAGCATGGATTAGTCTGTTGTTACTGGCGGCGGCAATAGCATTGCTCATCACCTCTGCGGATTTCTTCATTGAAGGTGCGAAGGGACTAGCACGTAGAGCAGGAATTGCAGAAGTAGTAATCGGATTGACCATCGTATCTATTGGCACTTCTCTACCGGAAATTCTAGTAACTTCAACAGCGGCATATAACGGTGCAAATGACCCTGCAATGATCGACCTAGCGATAGGTAACATCTTCGGTTCAGTTCTGGTACAGATAACTCTCATCTTAGGAATAGTTGTAATGGTCAGACCCCTTGAAATCAGACCAGATTGGCTTCGTCGTGATGGCCTGTTGATGCTCGGAGCAGTTGTCTTGCTATCGCTACTACTGCTTTGGAACAACGATTTGCCCCGCCTCGAAGGTGGGTTATTGGTAGTGCTCTATCTTTCCTACATCTGGTGGTTGCTGAAGAATCAAGACAAGATTCGTACAGATGAACTGGAAATCGTCCCTGAAGTCAAGACTCAAGGAAGGGGATGGACCTCTGGAGCCTATACTGTGATGGTAATCATTGGATTGATGTTCGCAATTTATGCTGCGACTCAGTTGGTGACCATAGCCAGTGAAATCGCAATTGCCATGGATGTGCCTCCTGCCGTTGTTGGGATGACAATGTCTGGACTAGGTACTTCGTTGCCTGAGTTGACGGTAGCCCTGATGGCATCAAAAAGGTCACAAGGTGTTGCAGTTGGAACCCTAATCGGTTCAAACATCACCGACCCTATGCTCTCAATTGGGATTGCAGCGATGGTTTCTCCTTTGGTCATCTCATCAGGATCTGTCCCATTGATTATGAAGATAATCATTCCAGCGACCATTATCGGCGTAGTTGCTTGTCTCTTGTTCATGTGGACTGGATTCAAATTCAACCGCTGGGAAGGTGGAGTTCTAGCAGGGCTGTATCTTCTATTCCTGTTGATACTAGAGATGCAACGTAGAGGCTATCTCGTCATCTGAGGTTTGTCGATAGCTGTGCGCATATCGACTCTAGATTTGACCTGTCATGTTCATCAAATTCTGCCAAATTATCGCTGTCTATATCCAGAACAGCGATGACTTCACCGTCTCGATCAAACATAGGAACCACGATTTCGGACATGGTGCTTGACGAACAAGCGATGTGGTCTTCTCTTTCATGTACATTCTCAACCAGTTGAGTTTCCTTGGTTCTTGCACAAGCACCGCATACTCCTCTATCGAAACTGATCTCTAAACAACCATGACTACCCTGATAGGGACCAATTTTGAGAAGAC
>DAWL01000062.1:0-3083 GCA_002505935.1 Euryarchaeota archaeon UBA226
CACTCTTCCTTGCTATTACCATCTGAATCTGTGGTTGTTCTACACTCATAGACCTCATGGGTCCACTTGTATGCCACCATATTGTGTACTGTTCTATGTGGTGCTCCACCAACTGCTACAGTCAAATCTCCCTCTTTAGCAGGACGAACCTGTCCAACCAACTCGTTGCTGCCAACAGCCATACTGCGAATCAGACTTGTTGGAGTATCCAACATCTGTGCCAACATCTTAGCCTTGTACCATCCAACCAATAATAGAATCAGTCCTAGAATCGGCATCAGCCACTTCATTAACTCTGGATCACCTTCTCCTCCTGAAGCAGCAAATTCCTCCGGACTCATCTCGAGTAGTTTCCAAGTCCATACCAAGAAGCAAGTGATTGCAGCCATCGAAAACAAACCGAATGCAGACATTGTTGCTGGGCGTGGAGTTCCAACTTTGTGCGGGTGTTCTGCCAATGGCTCCCCTGAGGCATCAGGTGCGTAGATGTCCTCTTTGTTCCAAGTCGCTGGCCCAGGAGCAGGTAATATCCAATCATTTGGATCGTTAGTAGGAGCATACGAAGAACGCTGTAGCCACCAAGACTGAATTTCATAGCCTCGCTCTTTTGCCTGTGCCTCCTGTTCCTCTGCTGAAATAGCACCCTTGCGAATCCCATGCAGAGTCGCTTCAAGTGAACCAGGAGAACAAAATGCTAGAATCAGGAAACCTACGCCTGAAAGTACCAATAATCCTATTTCACCTTGGGCTGAAAGCACTAATCCTGCTGCGGCCAATAATAATCCAATAACCCAAAAAATCCACATCCACCAAATGTATGGTATTGAGAAATGGAAGAATCCCCTGTCAAGGCTAGCTTGGTCAATGGTAGCTTCGCTCATGAACCACCCAGTCAAAGGATGCCAATTACGGTTTTCATTCAATTCTACCCGGCATGTAGTTTGGTTTGCTCTGCCAAATTGCCCAAGTTCCGGTTGCAGTAGCGATTTCCTTGCCGGAAGAATTGACTATTTTTCCGCGTAGATGAGCGACATTACGACCTCTCTTGACCAATTCTCCTGAAGCAACCAACTCATCACCCGGCTTAGAAGGAGCGAGGAAACTGATATTCAATTGGGTGGTTGCGCACCACTCTTCAGTAGGGAGTATACTGACAAGAGCCCCTCCGCAAGCCATATCCAACATCATGGTATAGAGGCCACCGTGGGCAACTCCTCCTTTGTTGGTATGCGAGTCATCGACTAACACTCTAACACTGGCCTTGCCACCTCCCCATTCTCCCCTAGTGATTTGCATCGCTTGAGCAATTCCAGACAATACTGGAGGTTGGGAGATATCACTCATCTTCGATCACCCCAACTACCTTGACCAATATGCGCTTATTGCGTTGACCATCAAACTCCGCATAGTGAATCTGTTCCCAAGTTCCCAGATGCAATCGACCATCCTGCACGGGCATGCATACCTGCTGACCAAGCAACTGCCTGCGAAGATGAGCGTCTCCGTTATCTTCTCCAGTTCTGTGATGCAGATACTCCTTGCCCTTCTTGCCATCTGGACCATAGTATGGTGCCAAACGCTCCAGCATACTCATGATATCATCATGCAAACCATATTCCAAATCGTTGACATATACACTTGCTGTTATGTGCATTGGATTAACCAATACCAATCCATCCTTGATGCCTGAACGGCTGATAACACCCTGAACCTCTCTAGTGATGCAACGTATCTCATACCTCTCTGGGGTCTTGATACTCATCTCTTCCACGTAAGTGGCGGCCTTGCCGACCACCAATCTTCCCGATTCTGCCATATTGTGTCGATATCGAGGACACGATTCAAGTTTCAGGTCCTTCAGCATCTGTGCGTGGACCCACTTGCCCTAGCCGACGGCACCGTTCTTGGGGTGCTGGCAGCAGGCCTATTGCTCGGTCTTGTTGAGGGTGTCCTTCCCGGTCCTTTGATGATGGTAGTCATTTCTGAAACCATGAAACATGACTGGAAGGCCGGAGCAAAGGTCACTTCTTCGGTATTGATTACCGATGGTCCAATCATTCTCGTTTGTGCATTTGCTTGGAATGCATTGAGCGACTACGAAGAATTCCTTGCACTAGCCGCTGCAATCTTACTTCTATGGCTTGCCTTCAAAGCATGGAATGCAAAGGTTCCAGAGATTACTGACCTTCCGCAGGCTGACCATTCACTACGGAACGGAATTCTAACCAATCTGGTAAATCCCAATCCGTATAGATTCTGGGGATTGATTGGTGCGCCATTTCTAGTGGCTGGCTGGTACATCTCACCGCTTGCTCCGATACTGTTTCTATTCGGTTTCTTCAGTATCTTCATTATCTGCAAGATAACTATCGCCAAGATGGTGGACCGTTCCAGAGATATTCTACAGTCTCGAGGATATCTAATCGTCATGCGTTCCTGCGCAGCAGGATTGCTATTATTCGCAGTAGGATTCATCCTAAGATTCACTTGACCTTGCGATCTTCGGGCCCTTCTTGGTAGGAGTACCTCTCTTCCAACCAAGGGTCAGCATGATTGTGATAACCGTGCCTCTCCCAGAAACCTCTCTTGTCCTTATCCAAAATTTCCATGCCGCAGACCCATTTGGGAGATTTCCAGGCATAGAGGTGGTGACAAACGAAACGCATGGGGCCTCCATGAGGCTTAGTCAATGGTTTGGAATCATGATGTGTCGCAAACAAGTTTCCCTCCGCCAGCAAATCTTCAACCCTCAAATTGGTTGTATATCCACCATAGCAATGGAACATGACGGCTTCGGGTTTTGCTTCTAGATGTTGTTCGATTTCCTGCCAAAGGTCAGTAGCGGAAACTCCAGACCATTTGTTATCGTACCTAGACCAGGTGGTCACGCAATGGAAATCTCTGGTAGTCTCAAATTCTCCCAATTCAAGAAATTCCTGCCATGACCAAGACAATTCTTTGGACATGCCGTGCCCCCATACCCTGAATTCCCAATCTTCAATCTCTACTTGCGGAGTTTCACCATGCGTCAAGACTGGAAAACGCTTGGTTAGGAATTGGCCGCGCGGCAGGCGGGGGCGACC
>DAWL01000062.1:3384-4691 GCA_002505935.1 Euryarchaeota archaeon UBA226
GCGGGGGCGACCGTCGGGCAACATGGTGCTGGAGCAGGGTGCCGGTCATAAGGAAAGCACCCCTCGCAGGTGCATGGCAGCCAACCTGCTCGTGGTTTACAAGAAGAACCACGAGAGGATTCATGATGAGAGCATCTCGAGAATCGAATCCGTGCTTTCGCAACGCGGTGATATTAGCCATACCATGAGAGCAAGGGAAGCGGTCTCCCGTTCCGACTTCATCGGCAGGGACTTGGTAATTGTAGTTGGAGGGGATGGAACCCTGACGTCAATCTGTCATAATATCGATGAAACAACCCCTGTCATGGGAGTGAATTCACACCCGCGCAGCCTAGACTCAGAAGGTTCTCTTGGATTTTTCATGGATTCAACCGTTGACTCCTTTGCCGAAGACCTCGATGCTGCTTTGCTGGGTAAAGCCATCATCAACAACCTGCCACGCCTTCAAGCAACAATTACCTCAACAAGTGGGAACATCATCAAGACTGACCCCGCACTTAACGATCTGCTGATTGCCAATACTCACCAATATGCACCATCAAAATACCGAATTCAAAGAAATGAACTTGATGAAAGACAACAATCCTCGGGACTGCTATTCTCAACTTGGCTAGGGCAAGGAGCTTGGATTAGATATGTTGCAGATTTAGACGAATTGAAGGCAAGTCGTGAACAGGCGGATTCACATTACTTCGTAGTCTCAAGAGAGTTAGCAACTGGGCAGTCAGCGATGGCATGGACAGACCAAACTACTGTCATTACCAGCGACATGCACCGCGGCTATGCTGTTCCCGACGGATGGGACGAATACCATTTCAACAGAGGTGCGGTGATTAGAGTAGGCCTCGATGGCCCTAAACTGAAACTGCTATCATTCCGAAGCAAGTTGGGACTCGATTAGCGATTGTCCTTTCTCCACTTCTTCAACTCTTCATCAGAGAATGTTCCAAAATTGGAAATACCCACATCGTCGATATCAAACATCCTTCTCAATTCTCGATTGTTTCTACAACTTGAACGGAAATAGTTGATTCCCGAACTCAGGAAACTCTTGAGCAATCTCTGTATCTCTTCATCGAAGCCATCATCATCATCCATGTCAGTTGTTGAACACTGACCTGTTATCAAGGATGAACACTTTACAATATCGACAAAGGAAATGCATGGTAACGAAAAAAGTGGGAGACAGGAGCCATTTCTGGCTCCTGCCCCCCGGGTTTCATAGGAGGTGATCCATCTGCAGGTTCCCCTACAGATACCTTGTTACGACTTAACCCTCCTTGTCGAAGGCAGGCTCGAATACGCCA
>DAWL01000020.1 GCA_002505935.1 Euryarchaeota archaeon UBA226
GGAACCTTGGTAACCGGTGAATGGACATTCTTCCTCAATCGTTCTACTACAACAGACCGTTGGCTCATTGAAGAAGATGAATACCAGTTGGATGTAGAATTATCCGATGCTGCAGGACAGAAGAACCTGACAATGCAGGCAAAGAAGACCACTTTGATCGGTGGAATGATCTTTTGGGATCTAGATGGCAATGGAATCCAGAATAATCACGAAGGAATTCCTGATGTTCACGTTGAGATAGTCAGCGAGAATTTGAGCATTAATTTGACTACAGATGCAGATGGAGTATGGGAGGTATTCGCCCCAATCCTGACTAACTATACCATCAATGTCAGCAAGGAAGGATTCTCCTCTGCAAGTTATGAAGATGGCTATCTAGTCAATCAAACACACGTTTCAGAAGACTTGGCTCTGACTGCGGGTAATGTGTCCGTATCAGGAACTGTCAGTCATTTGTTGAGTGATGTTTCGGTTTTGGAGAATACCACTATCACACTGTATCCAGTTGTTGGAAGAGAATTGGATAGTGTTGTTGCTAATATGATTCTCAACGGAACAGTGATTGAATGGGATGCAAATGTAACCCCCGGTGATTGGGTTGTCTGGGCTGAATTGAGCAATGCTGGTGAGGATGATTACTCAGTAGCCATCGGAATGATGACAGCTAATGTCTCAGATGGAGGAACTCTAGAACTAGAAATGCGAAACGGAGGTTGGGTTTCCATGCTTGGAAAGTGGAATGATTTCCAGATACAGGAGCATCATATCGGTGAGTCAGATGTCAGCGGCGCCCCAATGAATGGCAGTGCAGTCGTGGAATTAGATCTGGATGATGGAAAGAAGATTGAACTTCCAACTAGTAGTGATGGAACTTACCAATTGCTACTACCTACTGGAAGGGCTACTTTCTCTGTGTCGTTCTCTACTACTGAAATGGGAATGGAAATGAATTATTCAGGCGGTGTAACCATCGACGTCATCACTGGAGTCACCCAAGAAGAGAAGACAATGACAGCAACTCGTCCTGCAAGGCACGATGTTACATTCGAGTTGATTTCGGTAGTTTCTGGAGGTACTAACGTCGATATTGAAGAGAAGACGTTGACGGCAATCGAGGTAGTTGGAGGAGATGATGAACTGGATTCCTATCAGGACATCATCGTTGAAGCCAAGGTAACATACTCAGGTAATCAGGCAGAATCATTGTACACTTTGACCGGAGATACAGGAATCCTGCACGATTCGCAGGATTGGAATGTGACCTTCTTGGTAGATGAATCGGCTGAGGAATGGAACTCCAGTCATAGCATTGCTTTGGGATTGGGAGAGAATCTCTCTGCACCGGGCGTTAAGGAAGAGACCTTCCGCTTCAAGATTCAGTTGCCAACTCAGGATATTGCACGTTCCTATGACGACAATCACTCGATTGGAGTTGAGTTCAAGGTCGGAGCGATTCTGACAGGTGAATTAGGATTGGAAGTCCATGTCCCTCAGAGACATGAGATCCGTTTGGATAGTTATCCCGAGCAGATAGGAGTAGCACCTGGAGGGACAACTGGTACACCTATTGATATCGACTTGACCAACCTCGGAAATGGTGAGGACACGGTACAGTTTGAATTGGATGCTAGCACTTTACCTGAGAATTGGTCAGCAACCCCCACCTCTGCCTCGTTAGTATTGAGCTCGACTCAGACTCGCACACAGAGTTTCACCATTTATGCACCACTTGATGCAGGTGATGGTACCTATGTGGTCAAGGTCAACGCCCTTGATGAGAGTGGAGCACAATTCGTGGATGAAGATGGAAAGGCGATTGATGAAATCGAAATTACCGTCAGTATTGCAAGAGCCAATATCAAGATTGTACAGTTCCTGAATGAAGGTGAGGCCCTGTTCCAAGATACCAATACTTTCACTGTCAAGGTCGAAAATGAGGGAACTCTAGACGCAGAACAAGTGGATGTTTCGATTGAAGTATCTGGTTTGCAAGATATTGACCCTGCACCTAGTGCTACAACTACGATTTCAGTACCTGCAGGAGAGACAGTAACTGCTGAGTTGCAGTTGGATCTAAGCGCAGCAGACTTGGCCCAGATTCAATTGTCAGCATATGCAACAACAACAGTTCAGACTGTTGAGGGTGGAGATCAATCTTCGGAAACTATCACCAGAAATGTTGTTGCTCCTACTCCAGATGAACCCAATACATGGTTACCATGGATCATCATCAGCGTAATTCTATTGGGAATATATGCCGGAGTAAAGGGTCTGGCGGCGCGTCGTGGACCTAAGTTCTGATCTTGATTTTCTTCAAGGGAATAAACGAGTATTCAATAATCGCCAACTTCAGCAATCGCTGGGATGGCAATGCTAGACGAGTTACGCAGTCTTGATTTCATCCCTGAACCGGAAGACCCGCGCATTCTCAGCGCTGCAGACCCTAACCTCATGGGTCATCAGGAAGGATTCCGCGCCGAAGTTACAGGTTGGCAACCTGATGCGCCTCCACAGGCTCCATTGGCTGAGAGAAGACGGCGTTTAGGGCGCATCCCCGGTTCTGTATTGATGGTTCTAATTATCGCATTGACATCTTGGTGGGGGCTTGGAAATTGGTTGGGTGTGGCTGAAGTCCAATATCCTGATTCAGAGTGGGCATACGAGGAATCTAGAATTAGAGATCTACAATCAGTGCATGGGTTGGATGGTTCTGGAGTCAAGGTATGTATGGTTGATACGGGAATCGACTTAGACCATGATGACTTCAATGATGCCCAGATTGTCTTCAAGGACTTTGTCTCAGGTTCGACAACTCCCTTGGATCATGGACTTGATCACCATGGAAGTATGATGGCTGGGATATTGATTGCAGATGGGCACCTCAAGGGTGCTGCCACGGGGATTTCATTATCGGTTGCTGCTGCTCTTGGAGAGCGTCAAGGGATGGAAACAGTAGGTGACACCACTCTAGTGGCGCAGGCAATTGATTGGTGTATAGAGGAACGTTCTGCTGACATCATATCTCTGTCTCTAGGCGGAATGCAGAATTCTGATGGCAATACCTCAAGTGAGGTTGAGAACGCTGTCATGGGGGCTCTTGAAAAGGGCGTATACGTGGTTGCTGCAGCGGGGAATGATGGTGGTGTAGATGATGACGGGCTAGTTTCTTCACCGGCAAACGTACCATTGGTCATTGCAGTCGGAGCGGTACAGAGAGGGGGTCAAATCTGGGACTCCTCATCGCGAGACGATTCCATAACGGACGGACAAGGAAACAACCGTACTGATCCACATCAGAAGCCCGAAATAACCGCACCAGGAGCGGGGATTATTTCTACAGCACCAGGAACTAGTTATTTCCGCAGTAGTGGCACCAGTGGTTCAACCGTATTCGTTACAGGTGCACTGGCGTTGCTACTTGAGGAACATCCGCGCATGAGTAGAAGTGGCGGCGCTAATACCGATGTCTGCATTGAAACGATGAAACAAGCCTTGATGAAATCAACCGCTCCGCTTGATGGAACCATAGTTCATGACAATGTATCGGGGTATGGAACTCTAGATGCAATAGCTTGGTTCGATAGCGTGAACGACATTTTGTCTGAGGAACCTTGCTACGCATGACCCTGATTAGTCGTGATACAAAACTCCTATTTTGATACTATGTTATATTTATTGGGCATAAAATATTGATACTATTTTCCTATTTTGATACTTTTCAATTGCCCCGTGCTGCGTATGTCTTTTATCCTAGGTCAAGTGCCCCTGTTTGAGGGTAGATATGTCTAGAAACGATATGCGTGGCTGTTTGGTACTCACCTTGATGCTATTGCTGACTTCTTGGTTGGCAATGATTCCAATGGCTCCAGAGGCTGAAGCCGCAGGAACTAATCAGACTACATCAGGGGTATTGACAGGAACTGAAACTTGGTCTGGCTCACACACCTTGACAGGTGATGTTGAAGTCGCTGAAGGTGCTCAATTGATTATCAATGCTGGAACAACGATTAACATGCCAGTTGGTGCCTATATTGTTGTCAAGGGCTCTATGTGTGCAGGTGATGCATCATGCGGAGCAACTCAGGCTGGAACTGGAAGTCCTGTACGTTTCATATGGCCTACCGCTTCACCGGTTCCCAATCAGACAGGTCGATGTTATGATCCTGGAAATGGTCTAACCAATACTGACTTGAATTGTGGTGAGGCAATATTGTTTGAATCAACCATTGATCAGGCATTGACTTCTTTGTCGCACGTCACTATTGATGGCGCATATGGTATACCCGTATACATTCCTTCGCGCAGTTATTATGCATATGCAGCTATGGTTTTCGATGGTGCATCATTTGATCTAGACCACATTACCTTTGCAAATATCAACACTTCCAATGTGGTTGCATACGATTTGGCAGCACCTCATATCAGTGATTCTACTTTCGTCTTGGGTAATGATGAGCAGGGTTGGGATGCTGCTGCCGTCAGGGCCTTTGATGCTGGGACTGGAATTCTCTCAACCTTCGTACTGGAGAATTCTGCATTCACTGGAAATCAGGCTGCGGATTGTGGAAACAATGGTGGCGGCCGTTCATTGATTACTGCTGAAAACAGTTACATCGACATGAAGACTCTAAGCATCACTCAGAACGCTTATGGTGTCTTCCTGAAGGATTCTTCTGGACAATTTACAAATTCTCAATTGAATGTAAAGTGCAACGGTATTGATACGAATGGGCACAAATCTACAGGTGATATCTCGCATACACTGTCGGTGAATAACAATTCAATCATTACCGAAGAGGGCGCACCATTGACTGCGTATGATGGAGCGATTGTCATAGCCAATGACAACACGATGTCCGGGGCATCTGAAGGTTCTGGAATGGGAATTCGTGATTCACAATTGATTGCCCATCGAAATGTCATAGGTCCAATAGCCGGTTGGAATGGCATGTGGATTTATGGTGAATCCGATGTGGTCGCTGAGAACAATTCGTTTGAGGGAGCTGCTAGAGAAACAATTCTCATTGGAGAGTACCACTATTTGGATCAGGGATGGAATGTCCCCGCTCCAACCAAGGCTAGAATCCACTTTGCTAACAATATCATTCGCAATAATACTGGAACTGAATGCAGTAGTGCCAAAGTGTACGGTGGAAGTTTCAATTGTCCAGCGATTCACGTCTTCATGTCCAGTGGCACCTTCATCAACAATATTGTTCATGACAATGCTGGAGATGGGATGAGGATTACAGGTGGTATTGTAAATGCGCAAGGCAATGACATTATGGTTGGAGAATTTGCAGCCAGAGTTTCTCATTACGATGATAACTATGGTAACAAATATGCATCGATTGCATATTTCAGGGACAACACTTGGAACAATGCAACGCAGATATACAATGTCACAGAATCGAGAGTAGCTGTTCAGAGTGAGCACATTCCCAACCCTGGTGGAGGAGAACTGTATCCTGTAATGCTCAGTTGGGGTGGTGCAGAATGTCCGTATGTGCAGAATGAATGTCTGCAGGTTCCCCTCACCGCAGAATGGAAACCTTTCGGAATGCCTTTGGCGATGGATGTCTTGGAGAATGCAACGACATTCACATTCGCGGATTTGACAAATTTCGATCTCAGTAAGGTGCACATCCAGAATCAGAATAGCGCGTGGGGAGTTCAAGTTCAGAAGGGTGAACTAGTTCGATTCCGAACTATGGCAAAGGGTAATCAAGTGGCAGATGCATACATCATGGTTAGAGATGCGATTGGAAATGAATTGTACAATGTTACTACTGATGTCTATGGCTACACTCCACATTTCACTTTGCCGAGTAATTTCCACATAGATACCAATTGGAATCATCTGGCTAATGATGCTGGAGAGGATTCCTGTAATGATGGTATAGATAATGATGGGGATGCGTCGATGGATTCGGATGATAGTGACTGTGGAACCAGCAGAGAATACTCCACATATTCAGTATGGGCCTATAAGTTCGAAAAGGGTCAGGCCGAATATTCATTCCAGTTGACAACCGCTGTAGACGATGTATTGTCGCTGACCAATCTCGAACCAAGTATAACTGTGAATCAACCAGATGGTTATTCTTTCAAGCGTTTTGTTGAGTTAGACGGTACTGCTTGGGATGGTAATGAAGGACCATACTTCAACGATTGGGACTCACAATGGTCTCAACAAGGAGTGATTAAGCAGATTCAGATTAAACCACCAGGAGTTCTTGATTGGGATGATGCATACTTTGCAACCGATGAATCGGGTGCTCAAGGAGAGGTGACCAAATCGAATCATCCATTCAGCACCTGGTCCTTCGTTTGGGACATGAGCAACGATGCCGAAGGAGATTACACATTTGAGATCAGGTCTTTCGATGGTTTGGATTACAGTCCAACAATAACGCGTGTCTACAAGTTGAATACGGTTGCACCGACACTCTATGTTGACTCACCTGCGGATTTTTCATCGCACGATAGTGGTAAGGTCATCTTCCAAGGTAGAGCGACCGACCCATACAATGGAATCCAAGGTTCTGACCTGGACAAAATTTGGTTTGAAATCTCAGGCCCGAGTGGATATACTGCTACGACAAGCACTACTGGTGGTTCTCAATGGTCCTGGGAATGGGACTTCTCTGCCCTAGTTAGTGGAGAATATAATTTCACAATCTGGGCATCTGATTCAGACTTCTGTAAGGGAGTGGTAGGAGAGTGTGCTGCGCGCACTATGACACTGGACATACAGAATGAGAATGACGAACCGATCATCCAAATCACAACTCCATATGATACTGAGAGAATCAGTGCAGACGAAGAGACCTTGATTCAGGGAATGGCGATAGATCTAGATGGGCAAGTGACAAAGGTGGAATTCGAGATAACCAATCAGGATGGATTGATTGAACAGAATGCTCCCAAGACTTTGACGATGAGTGATATTCTACCAAGTGGCGCATGGGGTACTTATTGGGATACTTCGAGCTTGTTGCACGATAGACAATACACCATAACCGCTCGCGCATTCGATGGCTATGATTACTCTCCACCGGCCATAGTAACGGTGACCATTGATAATCCACCTGACGAGGGCAATTCACCTCCTGTTTTCAACGCTACAGATTGGGTTGAAGTAATCAAAATCTATTGTGATGAAGGTTCTGATTCTTTGGACCAGTGTGGCGGTGGGGCATCCCTCAATCTGACCAAGTACTTCTATGATCCAGATCAGGTATTGACTGGAAATAATTTCATCGTGGTTAACAATCCTGATCCAACGGTTGATGACAATCATTACGAAACTGTCATCGATATTTCGGAGGATGGAATCGCTTCATTCAATCCAATTGTCATGCGCGATAGGAGTTCCAACATTGAGGAGTGGTCTTTGCCTTCAGTACAATTCCAGTGCATCGATGATTCTGATTCTAAAGTCAGTTCATTATTGGTGACATTCCTTGTGGAATCAGCAGCCTTCACCTACGAAAGGAAAGACGAGGGTGCAGTTTCAGAGGATGGAGTAGTCGTATTTTCTGGAGAGGGGCGACCAGGGGCTAAGGTAGTTGCTAGACTGGTTGACGGTGACCGTTCGATTGGAATAACATATGTTGGAGACAATGGTCTTTGGGAGATGGAGATTAGTGGTAAGGAATTCAACAATATCGGTGACCACGAAATCGTCTTTGAATACGCCGGCAAGGTGTCCGAGCCAATGGCAGTACAGATTGGAGGCGACAGCGATGGAATGCCTACCTGGATTTGGATTGCTTCGGCAATCGTAGCTGTTGTTCTGTTAGGAGGTTTGTTTGTATTCTTCTTCGTAGAGTTTGAAGATTTGCACGAAGAAGAAATGATGGATGCAACTGCAGAAGTTGAAGCCGCTGATCCATATGCATGGGCGAAGACGGCTGAACAGACGGCTGCACCTGCTGTGCAACAGGTTGAGGCTGCGACGCCGGCTCCACAGCCGGCTGCCGCCTCGCAATATCCTGGCTGGATTTGGGATGCGCAATCGAATAGTTGGGTTCCAGATCCTAATTATCAGCGTCAGTGAAGTCTGACAATTAGGTAGTATGGATGATTTCTGAGGTGGCACTATGTCTCGTCCCAAACCCGGTGTTCAGGAACGAATACTATTGCATCTGCGCGATTATTCGGATTACTTTGAAGCGGTAGAAGTTCCTTTTGCCCTTTCTCAAATGGGAATTGCCAATGCTGTCGCTATTGCTCGTTCAAACGTTCCTAGAGCGATTGCAGGCCTGAAAGATCAAGGTCTATTGATAGAGAGGCAGGCGCATGTAACTGGTGTCAGTCGAAAGCGCAAAGCCTACTTCTTAACGGAGACGGGGATTGTTCTCGCTGAAGAGACATGGGATAGACTCAGGTCATTTCCACTTCGTTGTATTATTTCAGGTGGAGAAATTATTTCGACAACTCTCGGCGAAGCCTCAGAAGTATTGTCAATCAGTATGAGGCCAGTGGATGTCATTCGGTATCTTGACGATAATGGAGTAATGGATGCACGAACCTTGTCGGAAGACTTGATTGAAAGAGATTTGTCAAAGCATGTTGAGAAACAACTGATCATTTCTCTAGGTGATTTACCTCGCTTGCGACATTTCTATGGAAGGACAATTGAATTGGAGATGATGGCTGATTTGTTGGAGGCTAGAGATGATCCAAGCCGAGCAGTTCGAACCATCCACGTTGCTGGCATCGCAGGAATCGGTAAGACTACTGTTGCCTCTAAATTGATTGAGAGATTCATGCATCGTAGGAATCTACTCTACCACCGCTGTCAGGATTGGGATGGGGCACGAAGTTTCCTTGAGGCGGTTGCAGATTGGTTGGCCAACATTGGTGATGGTATGCTAGCGGATTATTTGGCTGCAACTCCTGTACCAAGAGCCAACGATGCTGCTAGGATTTTGGCTGACGCACTTAGTGTGGCGCCGAGTTTGATTGTCATTGATGATTATCACAAGGTTAGCGACCCAGTATTGCACCAAACGATTCAGGCTCTAGCCCTTAGCATGCCAAAAATCGAACAAGATGTCGGTCTAGTCTTGTTTTCTAGGTCCCATAAGGTAGCGGTTGCAAGCAAGGATGCAGAAGGAAATATCATCAGCATGCCGATGGTACTTGGGGGACTAGATATTGAGGCATCTCGCAGCCTTTTACCTGCATTTGAGGACATTGAGAAGGAACAAGTAATGTTCATCCACAATTTGGCCAGAGGACACCCTCTAGTTCTTGAATTAATCAATCGAGGTGCTCCTGCCACTGCCTTTCACGAGACTCTAGAGAATTACATCTCGGTGGAGATATTCAACAAGTTATCTGCTGAGCAGAAGAGATTGCTTGGAGCATTGGCAATCTTCAGAGAGCCTGTGCCTTTGGAGGCGTTGGCAGCTCAGGAATTGGACACTGATGAGTTGGACTCATTGGTCGAGCAAGGTTTGGCTCGGCGTGCTGATGCAGAGACATACGATGTACACGATTTAGTGAGAGAATTCTTGTTGATTGGGATAGGGCAGGATACTGCTGAGACATTACATGGCCATGCTGCAAACTGGTATTCTAGTCATTTGTCTAGTGCAGAATCAAAGATCGAATATCTACATCATTTGATTAATTGTGGTAAGGTTGAACAGGCTTCAGAAGTTGTTGAAGAATACGGCCCTCAATTAGTGCGCGATGGTCGAATGGAATTATTGAGTATTCTTGAGGCCATAGATGAATCTGGAATTGGAAATGAAGGCGGTGGGGTACAGGTATTGAGAGGAGACATTCTCACTTTACAGGGCCGTTTTGATGAGGCTAACGAAGTATATGGTATGGCTTTGGGTCATGCTAGAAAATCAAAGGATTCACGTAAGGAAGCCTCAGTATTAGCCAGTTTGGCTGATATTTCCCTGAAGAGAGGTGATCAAGAAGAGTCATTGAATTTACACAGGCAAGCACTTGAGTTATTTGTTGCCGATGAAGACGCTGTTGGAGCTGCGAGGACCTACAACAACATGGGTTACATCTTCCGTAGAAGAGGTGAAGTTGCAAAGGCCAAGGAGGCTTACGGTAATGTTGAGGAAATTCTCGCGATGGAATCTGATGAGGAGTTAATCCACTCTCGTATTCTTTTAGCGCGTTCATGGTTGGAAATGGGAGAAGTTGAGAAGGCTAGAGAGCATGCTTTGAGATCTCATGAGGAAACTATTGAGCACGCTGATAGCGCACTACATGCTAGAGCAAGGGCTGTACTCGGTCGATTCTATGCCAAGACTGGGGATGCTGACTTAGCCCTCCACCATTATTCGGATGCGCTTGAGCAGATGGGTAAGGAAGGTGATCCAGTTGCTTTGGTTGAGACCACCCTGTTGCTCGGTGAAGTTCTAGAGGACTCAGGGAAGATGGAAGAGGCATTGGAGAGATATCGAGAAGGACTTGTCATCGCAGAGGGCAATGACTTGAGGATGCAGATGGGTGAACTACTCTCTCGCTTAGGAGGTGCTGCACCTGACCGTGCGCGAAGAATGGAATATCTTCAACGAGCCTTGACAGTTTTCCGCGAGTTGGGAGCTGAAGGACGCCTGAGAGAAGTACAGTCTATGGTCCATCAAGCGATAATGGGTAGGTAATCACGTATCAGGGGATTTGCTTGAGATACTGGTGACGCCGTCGCTGTAAACAACCCACACTACACTAGTCGTCCCGAGGTTGACTTCCCCTTCGTGGGTAGAGGCTGATGCCGCAGAGATAGTGATGCTGTCTGAGTACATCCCCCTTGCATCTATGAGATACACTCTTTCATCGTCGAGGAATAAGGTCAATTGCCCCGCATCAGTCTGCACGCTCTGAATTTTGACAGGTTCTGCATAGAGAACTTCTGCATCCAATCTACTTGCAGCGTCTGCTCTTTCTATTGCTGCAGCGACATCTCTCAGGTTGTCTTCTAGCGCTTGTTCATTCCATCTATTTCGAGTAGAATTTTCGATATCCCATGCCCAGACACTAAACATGCTCAGTAGTAGGACTCCCAGCAAGAAGGTGAATACGTAACCCAACTCTGTAGCGGCAGCGGATTCGTCCTTTCTCAACCTACCTTCCATACCTCTCACCTATACTCCATTCATTGTACAAGATACCAGTGAAACTTGTAAACTGAATTGAATCGACTCACCTTGCGCGTGATATATCGTTTCAGAACTGTCCATACTCGGATGAGGAACCCAGCCCTTGTAGTCGTTCAACATATCAAGGCGCATTGGCGCCGCAGTCCAGTCTTCAGACGCTCGTAGATCCTTTGAGGCTGATGCTGCTAGTGCAGTGCCATAAGGTCCATCCCATCCTCTTCGCACCTCTCCTGCGGAGGAACTGGTGAGGGAGATTCTTTGCATCAATTCCAATTCGACCTCAAATTCACCTGAACCGATTGAACTGTCGCTTGAGGGGGTTAACAATGGTACAGTTATTGCGAATCTTGGGCCCGGTCCTGCTCTATCAACTGGCTTCTTGATTACAGCCGGTTCAACTTCTGGATGATTAGTTACTACCGCACCTGATCGCATTGCAACTTCAAGACCTTTGATCGAACTGGAAAATGTATAGACCAACCGTGGTGAATGCATCGCCCATGCTGTGGACAGAGTTGAGAGTTCGTGTTCTCCATCGTCTCCGAATATGGTTATTTTGATGGAAGCAGGATGGTCTCCCTCAAGCCACGCATTCTGAACTTCTTTGTTGCTATCAGCAGACAATTCTTCCCATGGTAACTGTGTGCTAATCCATCCACTCGCCCTGATACCTATGCTCCTACAGCGTTGATCTCCATCGTGCAACATGGAAATCATCCCATGCTCTCCCATTTCTGCAATAATTCTCAGTCCATCATTGGACTCATTAGCGGTAGTATTGACTTGAGTGGCTACATTGTACAAAGGACTGATGGCCGAATCATGGCTTGAAGTCCTAGTGATATTCTCTGAAACATCAGTCCACGTACTGCTGAATCCGGCCACTTGTGCGTGAATGATCGTGGTGTTGGCTGGCCTGATCATGAAGTGGGAATGCCCACTTGCCATTCCTGTATCTTTAGCAGGGATGATGTCTAAGCCACTTCTATTCGCTTCAACAGACTGACTGTCGGATGTCCATATCAGGTTGATTGGGTCTCCAGCAGTCACTTGCAGACTACTTCCAGATTGTGGCGGCCAAGATACTCTGGTGGTGGATTCTGGGCCAACCGAGGTTGCTCCAGTTCCCCATCTAATCGTCGAAGTTTCTTTACCGGGGTTGTGGAAGATAATACTCCCTTCAAGCCCAGGAGGTTGGAATGTCGTTGCTAGCATAGAGCCTGTTATTCCAGGCCAGAAAGTGGAACCCGTGGAAATCCCGTCACTTTGTTGAGAATCATGTCTGAGTAACAATCTGGCATCGGAACTGGATTGAATGGTTAACATGCTATTTTCTTCAACAACCCATTGTTTATTCCATGTGGTGCCTACTTGGTGGAAGGAATCCGCTTTGATCACCATCTCCGATCCTTCTTGATCAGCCATTCTCCAGTCTACGTCCATACTGTGGCTTGAAACCAAAGTCACTTCATTAAAGCCCGCAATTAGCGGAATTCGCCAACTCCTGCCCTCTCCAGTTGCGGGGTTCTGTGATTGTGCTGGTAGAATTGTACTGCCTCCATCGCCTTTGATGAGTATCACTTGTGCTGGTGAATCCAAAGATAACCAACTCTCGGCACCACTTGTCTCCGTACTCCAAATCTGATCATCTGAGATGCTTTCACTAACTGTGTTCCCATCCTCAACAAAACGCAATTCCATTGGCCCTTGACTTTGAGCAAGTCCTGCATCAGGCGATACCACCAATGTGCCTTCAATCGCTGGTATTCTGTAATGGGTGAAGATTTCTGCCCCTAATCTCATGTCTTCAAAGCAGACAGCAGCAATCTCTTCCCCAGGGTGCCGAAGGTCGATTCGTCTGTCGAGATCAAGAGCATCATTCAAGCGTAGTGATGAGCCGTCATTCCAAGCTGCAGATATCCACATTCCTCCCTGAAGATTCTGCCAACTGAACTTTCCTTCTATCCCTTTGAGAGTTCCATCACTGAGGTCTCCTGGCATGCCGCTGCTGGATAATTGGTCTATCTCTGTAGAGAGGTCATACATTTGAGACGACATATCGCTTCTTTCAACCGCTCCTTGTAACTCATCGATGACCGGAACCATTGTTGCAAGCATGACGCCAACAATAGTCAGAACTCCTGCAAACAGCAATACTGTTCCAATGGCTGCTGAAACGGCTTCTTCATCGCGCCTTACAGATGCACAAGAAAGGGTTCCAAGGTTCTGCATCTTCAACTGACCACCACCTGTTGTAGGCCGATTTCAAGAATCAGGTCTGTACTCGGTAGAACAGTAAGTCCGTCCACTCCTGATTGTCTTCCATACGGTGCAATTCCATTGTAGTCTTCCAGACTGTCAGTTGCAACATGGATTTCATGCCCTTTGGTCCAGTGGTGCACATATTGGGGGTCGATGATATCGTGCATGCTGTTGCTCATGCTGAAACGGAAATTCCAAACCTCTCCGTCGAATAAGTTGGTTGCACCCTTTGAGGTCAATTCCATAATCGGCTTTGCAGCATGTGGTAAGGAGTCAGATGCAACGAGATCAGTCATCATCATCGATAGACGGGGAGTTCCATCGGGGAGTTCATCGAACAATATTGTGGGGAATTCATTGATTGTCCAGGGAATTCCAGGGCGCCTTTCTATGACGGCTCCATTAATCATCGCTATCTGCAGCCTTCCATTGTTCATCTCAGAATCCAGTTCTAGGCCACTGAGTGAGAGGACTGCCAATCGATGTAGTGCTGTGCCTTGCTGATCAAATACGTCGAAAATTGCAACATCACTCAGTGAACTGCTGAGATTGAAGGTCTGTTCAACATCGCTTCTGAGAACGGACCATTCAGTTTGACTACCGTCATCTTGAGTCAGTCTAAGTGTTGCACATGCCGCATTTTGGCAACTCATCTGAACTTGCGAGTTGGATACCTTAATCTCAACGCGTTCCAAATCTGTTAGGTCCGCTTGTAAAGTCCATTCTTCGACGTTTTCTACCATCAACATCCGAATGCCGTTCATCTCAAGGCTGGTCCGTGAACCGGTTCCTTCAGGGGCAGAACCTGCAACTTCGATTCGATCAGAAATCTGCTCTGAGAGGATGAATGTTGCTGCCCAATCTCGCTGGTCTTCAAAATCTGAAAGATATGGCTCGATAAGGAAAACAACTCCCGACATGACTGTTATCAACATCGCTAGCAGCATGACTACGCCGACAATCTCGCTGACAGCACCTTCGGACTGCCCGAGTTCGGATTTTTCTCCGCTCACGTATACGCGTGGGCTACGCACGCCGCGGCATAGCCGCGGCGCCGTACATATGGCTATCCCATGAACTCAGACCAGCATTCCCGTTTCCAATTGGCTCTGCCCAACCCAATGGGTAAACTCCGGTCCGTCTTGAAGACTGATGGCAATATCTCCTTGAAAAACCTCTTCGATATGATAGAGAACAGTACTCTCTGCAAGGTGGGGCAGATTGTTCTCTTGTGAGAGGTGTGTTAGCACCAGGCTTTTCGTCTTCTCAGTGACGACGTCGGCTAGCAGTCGTCCTGTTTGATCGTTTGAGAGGTGTCCCCCGTTCGCAGAAATCCGTTGTTTCAAAGACTCGGCATATGGACCCTTCCAAAGGCGCTTAATATCATAATTTGATTCAATCGATATATGAGTACAACCGCGCAGATGATTGGCCAATTCCTCAGTACTTGAACCAAGGTCTGTAATCACTGCTGCTCGTTGACCACCGGAGCTAGCGATGAAGGCTACATTTTCCGCGCCGGAATGCGGCACCGGGACAGGAAGAAGGGACATGTCCTCGCCGAGTTCGATTCTCTGTAATGATTCAAACAATTCCACGTTTCCAGTAGGGTCCAATCCCAGATGCGAAGCGGTCGTGAAATTGCAGTGTATTGGAATGTCCCATCTTCGGGAAGCGATTCCGGCACCGCCTCCGTGATCGCCGTGGTGATGGCTGACAACTATTGCATCCAATTCTGAGGGCGACATTCCAATTCGGTTCATTCTCTTCTCTAATTGTCGGCCACTGAATCCTTGGTCGATGAGGATTTTTGCATCCTCACTACAGAGCAGGGTAGCGTTGCCACGGCTACCGCTTCCAAGGTGGGTTATCGAGAGTGGCATACCAACGCCGCTTCGGGTGAAAGACGGACCTTGAATGAATCCCTAAAACATGCTCTGAAGTTGCGTTTTTCGCGTATAATTCTGTGCGCCACCTCGCGCGACGCGTTTGGGCGCGTATGAACCATGCTCCACCAGTATCATAAGCGGCTTTGCAGGGTATGTTATTGACGGCATGCCGTAACGGGGAGGATTCGATGCGACGCAAGCAAACTACTCTAGTGACCAGTGCTGTAATGCTAGCCGGATTGATGCTGTTGTCTCAGATGCCAAATGTATCACAGGTTGAGAATGCTAATCCACTGGATACTGCACAAGAACCTCCTCCTGTGTCAGACAGCGA
>DAWL01000126.1:0-18129 GCA_002505935.1 Euryarchaeota archaeon UBA226
AATCGAGAACTCCTTAGGTGACTTAGACAAATGTGATGAGATTAATGCCATGCCTCCCGGCTTAGTAACAGTTAGAGTAACTGAAGAAGGAGATGTGCTGGTCTCTAGTAGGACCAATGCCAAATACCGTAGTAGAGGAAGTGTAATTTCTGTTGCAGCTCCAAAATGGAGTAGTAGAGTTAGAGGCACAAAACACGGTGCTTGGCAGCCATATCTAGAGGCTAAGAATATAGCCAGAAAAAGTGGAGCAGATGCGGCAATACTTGTAGATGAAGGTGCGGTAATAGATGCAGATAGAGCAACACCAGTTATTTTGGATCAAGATGGTACAATTTGGATTGCAGACGATAGACAAGGCGGAGTTGATTCAGTAACTCTGAAAATCATTTTACCTGAATTGATGAATTCAGGCATGCCCGTAAACAAAGGCCGTTTGCACGAGAAAATGATAGGAAGATGCAGAGAGATGATTCTTGTTGGAACCGGAATTGGAGTCATGAATATCGAGGAAATCGATGGACAAAGAATTGGTATCGATGACGAGGGAAAATTATTCACAATTGCAAAAGACTCCCTGCACAGAGCATTACTGGTATCGTGGGGTGAGGGGAAGTCATGACGAGGGAGAGATTTTGGCCTTGTAATCAAGACGAGAATCTGTTACTTGGACTCAGTGAAATGCTCCGAGCAGAGTCACTGCTTGGGAATCCGTCATGGGGCGGAAGCGACGAATTGCTATTGATTTCGGGGGGGCCTCAAAGTGATTCCTCCTCTACCAGTTTGTTGATGGGGCCTCCAAGAATAAGGGTCATTGCTCGACAGCCAAGGAGAGAGTTTCTTGGTCCTAGAGATGACAATGTTTCTCCATTGAAGGGTGAAATCCCCCTCAGTCCTACGCCATGCGCCATGCAACTAGAGATTCAAGAATGGAATGGAGAGGCTTGGACAGTTTCTGCACAGCATGTAGGTACCAATTTGGCTGAAACACTCCGCACCTTGAATGCACTACAACCTGAAAAGAATGATACTAATCAAATTAGCATAGGTTGTTGGGCTGGAGGACTAGCATACGATTTGGTACAATGGACCCAACCATGGAAGTTGTTCGCGCCGCCGGAAGAAGGAGAGGTTCTGTTAGTACTCTACAGAGTCGATAGGTGGCTAATTCATGACCGAAATGCCTCAACGCTATCTTTGATTTCTGAAGATGATGATGTATGGGCTAGAGAAGTAGAAGATCTATTGTCAATATTGCCATTGCCGATTGGAATTTCTCACCAAACTCTCAATGAGTTGTCACTGAACGATTCAGAAAACACGAGTCATAGCGACAAAAAACATGCCGAAATCGTTCAACAGGTGAAAGAAGCAATACTAGATGGAGAACTATACCAATTGAATTTCGGTAGACGTTGGATGGGAAGCCTCAGCGAGCATCCTTGGAAAACAATGGTCAGGTTGACTAAAGATAACCCTGCACCAATGTCTTCGTGGCTTCATGCTCCTGATCTGGATATTGCGCTATGTTCTTGCTCTCCGGAACTGTTGTTAGCGACTGAAAACGAAAAGATTCGGACTCGCCCGATTAAAGGAACAAGACCAAGAGATGAAAACCCGATCGAAGACGAAAGGCTTCGAATTGAATTATTGAATTGCACAAAGGAACTGGCCGAACATATGATGTTGGTTGATCTCGAAAGAAATGACATAGGAATGGTTAGTCGAACTGGTAGTGTGCGTCATAATCTGTTTCAAGTTGAAGGATATTCTCAGGTACAACATCTTGTGAGTGAAGTCAATGGTGAACTCAAACCGGATGAAGATGTTTGGAGCGCACTTCAGGCGATGTTTCCTGGAGGCAGTATAACCGGTTGTCCCAAAACTGCGACAATTGCTGCTATTGATCAATTGGAGATGCATCCTCGTTCATTCTGGACCGGTTCAATCGGTCTTGTTGACCCGCGAACAGGTTATTCGATGTGGAATATCTTGATTCGAACTTTGGAAGCTAGAATGGAAGAGGGTACTTGGAAAGCTACTGTTCAAGCCGGTGGTGGTCTTGTCATGGATTCGATACCGGAACAAGAAGTCGAGGAAGCAAAATGGAAGGCTAAAGCCTTACGTCAAGCCGCAGGATGGATATCTTCTGGTGAATCATCTGTCAGTTTTTCGGCACCACATTCGATTTATCCGCAATCCATAACCAAACGAAGTTTATCGAGAAATACAATGATTGGTTCAATACATGAATGGAAAGATGCTGAAAATTTCCTAGATGCCGAATTGCGCGTGTTATTCATAGATAATCTAGATTCATTTTCTTGGAATATAATGCATGCACTCTGTGAATTACAGGCTGAAGTCTTCTACTGCCACGGTAGATTGGAAAAAGCCGCTATGTTAGATGAGATACTGAATACTTGCAAACCTACTCACATCGTACTTGGACCTGGGCCCGATGAGCCAAACATCAGTCCATTGAGTATGGAAATCGCGAGGCGGGCATTGAACGGAAAATGCCCTCCTTTACTTGGAATCTGCCTAGGGCATCAAGCCATAGGAGTTGCAGCAGGGTTGAATCTTTCACGCTGCCCCTCGGGGGCCGTACACGGCACAGCGTGCGAAATTATTCATGATGGCCAAGGAATCTTCAGAGCCTTTTCTTCATCATTATCGATGGCAAGATACAACAGCCTGTGCCTAGAAGATGGAGATTCTTCACTACTGATCACAGCTCGGGATGAGCATAACAATATCATGGCGATAAGACATCCAGAACTACCAGTGGTTGGAATTCAGTTCCATCCTGAATCATGTGCTTCGGAGTTGGGTGAGGAATTACTCTCTTCATTCATCCAAGATTCGGCCCATATCTCAGTTGAATCTGAAAACATCAATTGATGATTGCTTCTCGTTGGCGCGACGTGAAATTGAAGAACGGCGTTGCGTTGGAAGGCATGAGGAAGACGCGTGCCTGCTTGCAGATTATGCCATGCAACTTATCCACGCGAGTATTTTATTCACGGTATTGGCCCTCGTAAGGATGTCTGTCAGCGTTGCGGATTGGAAAAAGGATTGATTGAAGAATCTGAAGCGACGATGATTTTTGATTCCGGCCTTGCCAACTCACGACTGAATCTTCTATCGCGCAGGTTGTCAATCTGGTTGTGGATTCTCGCAATCTGGTTCTTATGGTTCACCTTACTGAGTCAAATCAACATCTGGATATCCTTGGCTGTTCTAATTTTCATCACCGCTGGATTGTTAGTCTTCCACATGTTTGGAAGGCCTCGATTTGAAGCCATGCTTCTCAGGTTGACACCAGAGCACGAACGCCCTCCCGGACATTGATTCACGATTTGGCGTGAATCTTGATGACATCACCGTCAGAGAGTTGTTGGTCAGCACCAATTATCCTCTTACTCTTTGCATCAACCGCCTTGATGAAACCATCACCGAGATCTGTATGTACAGCATATGCTAATTCCTTAGCAGTAGAATCACCTGGAACAACTAAAGCATCGGGCAAAATCTTGCCTTCTCCATCAGTCCAATGACTTTCATCTTGAACTGGATATGCTACAATATGGCCTAAAGACTCGTGCAAAACCTTGGAAATTAGGGTAGAAACTCCAGTTCCACCGAATTTAGACATGGGTTCCTTCATTCCATTCAATGCTGCTATCTGCGCATCTTTCAAGCGCTGTTCTCCAACCTTGGTCATTTCAAAATCAATATCTCCAGGACCATACTCGATGAAACCCATCTGCCCTGCTCTACGCAATCCTAATTCTGCATCTGCCATTGTAGGCATCAATATTGCTCCCTCTTCTTCTAATTTAATCTGCAATTGGCTCCAAGTCTTGCCCGGTGCAATCTCCGCCTTATTTGCAGCAACATGAATGGGAAACATGACTCTACGAATACGTTCTGCCAAGGAACGCTTCAAACCCAAACCCCATTCCCAAGGTTGTCCAAGTTCACCTTCTGCTTCTCTGAATGAATCGAGAGCCAACTTGATTTGTTTCGGACTCGCCCCTAATCCACTGAGTTTCTCATGTAAATGAAGTTCTAGCCCTTTGTCACCTTCGGCCTGCACACGGCGCGCTCCTCTCAACCACCCATCCTCAATTATTCCATGGATCCATGCACTCAATTCTTCAATCAGAAAATTGTGCTCTTCGAGAATGGATTCTGTGCAAGCATCGACATCTTCTGATACACCGATAGGATTGCCTTCAGTATCGGTAGTTCCTGCTGCATCGACCACCTGAATCAATGCATCACAACGCGCAAGGTCGGATAGGAATTCATTCCCCCTTCCGCGACCTGCATGAGCCCCTGGAACCAAACCTGCGACATCCACCATGAATACTGGAATCAGGCGCTTATGCCCCGTGCAAGATCCCGTTCTTGGTTGACAGAGACTTCCTTCTCTTTGATCCTCTGAAGTAGTAGGAGATAATCTTCCATCCGCTTCTTTCATACTCCGTAATTCTGCACATGGACAAGGTAGAGGTGCTGGAAGAAAAGCAACTCCAACATTTGGATCTATTGTACAGAAAGGGTAGTTTGCAATATCAACTTTAGATTGAGTGGCTGCGGAAAAAAAAGTCGATTTGCCCACATTTGGTTTACCGACCAAGCCAATTCTCATACTGATACCCACTCACGTCTGGAGAGCCATCGGACTTAGAACCGACTACCGGTGATTCAGGATTTCACTCCTCTTCATCAGATTCTGCTGCCAAAGAATTCATGATTCGCAGCATGTGTATATCCAGTTCTGGGATATTCACTTGGCCATCACCGTCAAGGTCCATCGCAGAGACCATTTTCTCTACATCCCATGGAGGAAGGTCTGCAATATCCAATGATGCTAGACCCTCTCGAATCTCAAATGGCGAAATCTGCCCATCGCTATCGATATCCATTTTCTGGAACAGTTCAATGGTACTGGTGCCACTACTCTTCAGCCAGCGTGCCAAATCTACCAATTCCGATTCGAAGGAAGATAGTTCTTCCACAGGCGCTGGCTCTGGCTTTGCCGCCACAATACCGTCGTCGGTGTGCAGTGCTGCAGAAACTCCAATCTCTGTTGGTCCTGTGTCATCTTCTTCATCAGGTGCAGACACTCTGATTTCTGTATCAACTCCAACTCCTCTGGAAACTAACTCCCTGATACTGGTCGCTCCCGGATGGAGGTGGTACGATGCCATACCAACGCTAACTGCTACCTCTTTTTCTTCTACTTCAGGAGAAAACAAGGTGGCTATCATGTTGACCGAGCCAATGAAAGTTGCAATAACAACACCATAGAATATGGCTGCAGCCGTGAGGTAATAGCCACCGAGATAATCTCCTGGTGCTTCAACTGCAGCGTCAGTTAGGGATATGGCAGCGAAGTCTGCCATCAACAAAGTCACAGTTGAACCGAAACCGCCCAAGAACATCAACCAGAATGCCCAACGTGCTTTTGAGGTACTAGATAGGCGACGTCCAGTAATCTCAGGGAAGAGGTTGCCCCAAACAGATAGAGCGAGTAGTCCACCTACTGTCCAAAGAATACCATGGTTCACTGTAGCCTGAACTCCACCCATATTGTGGGCACCATTCAGAGCATCTAGGGCTGAGAAGAATCCCAACAAGGCGAAAATGGGTAGCAATAATGCCGCACTACCTGCTGCTACTCCACCCGGGCTAGCAATGACCTGCTGCCAACGATTCTGCATCGTGGAAATCAAATTGGATGAGGCGGCTAACAAAGGAACTAGACCTACTACGATCATCACTGCAGTAATACTCAACATTGTGTCTCCAGAAACCGCCGCGCTCTCAGAAATACCCAACACAGGGATGCTGATGAATAGAATCGTGTACGAAGCGGTGGTTAGGGACTGGCTCCAAATCGGAGTTCCACTGACCTTAGGAATAATGTGATACATTATCGCTAGGAACATAGCCAATGGGAACCATCCCATAACTACTCTATCTGCGAACCAAGCAACGTCTGCAATCTCCAAATCAGATGCTAAATCACCCTCTAGAATTAGATTAGCACCTCTGAACACCAAGGCCCAAATCATTGACAAGTGAGATATGACGATGAACCAAGAAGATACTTGGATGGGTGAATCGCCACGTCCACCAAGAGCGAGAAGATGATTGAGGAAGAGGGCGGCAACAATCATTGCATATGCTAACTCGATAATGGCATAATACAGATCCTTCATCTCGATAGCCAAAGGAAGAATCATGGCTACCAAAGTCAATCCAAACCAGCCAAATGCCATCATCGAAGCATTGGCTTCACTACCGATACCCGAACCATTGTTTCGTCCATTGATGTGCAATCCCGCACCGATTAGTGTCATTCCAAGGAAACCCCAAACCAAGGATTGTTCAGCCAATCTGTCCATAACTCCTGCATCATAACTCCATCCGATAGAAGAAAATGAATCGAGAGCCTTTGCATCATATGTTAGCCAAATCATAAGGAAGGTAATCGTCGAAGCCAGAGTTGCCCAGATTGCACCAAAAATCAACCAAGTTCGGGCACCTGAACCCTTCTCTTTGGAAAATAAATCTATGACGCCAGCAGGTGCCTTGTCCAAAAAGAACATCGATAGTTGACGAATTGGACGACGAAGATCGGCAAGACCATTGCTAGCCCAATAAGCTGTCAACACCATAGCCAACAGAAGAAGAAGCAGAGCGGGAAGAAGTATCGAAAACATGACATCGCCTCAATCGCGGAATACCTCGCCCAACAAATTTAGAACCATGAAGGAAAATCCGAGAATTATTCCCACAAGATAATACCATATTCCACTAGAACCAAGAGCATCGAATAGAGGTATTAGTTCCGACAAAAGTGGGAAACCATCCCAACCAAAAATGACTGAAAACATACCCACTAATCCGAGTACTCCTAAGCCGAGAATTGCGAGTATCACTCGACTAGCCTCAGGTTCGGCCACTCCTTGTGTCACTTCAGGAAGGATTTCAACATCGCTCATTCAATCAACTCTGACCCCATAGGGGTCAGTCCGTCCACCTGTGGAACAATGATAAACATTGACCACGGCAATTCCCTTTCCCGCAACTTGCAGAACACTTCAGGGTGAGCGCAAGTGCATCATTGGGTCGCCTCTCCGGTCGATGCCGACTCCCAATACAGCGGGCAATGAAACATCGAGTTCAATCTCCGTTCTCCAGGTCTTCTTACAGGCACAATCTAACCCTACAAACTCGCGCATATCTCCGCTAACTGAATATCTCTCAATAGCCGCAACCACATGCTTATCGCACTTACCACAATTATGGGAGCCGCGAATCCTTCCGCCTGCAGTTGGGTGAATCAACAAACGGGATATCTGATCTTCTTCACCATTGACCCCACCTTTTGGATGAATAACTGAATTTACTCTCTCGATTAACTCGACTAATGACCACAACCAAGGTGGACGGTATTCTTTGGCTCTAAACAAACGATCGATAATCGTACCACGCTGAATATTCATTGGATTGACCGAAATCTCGTCACTCACTTCGGCAACATCTACAATCCACTTAACACAATGTTCCAACGCATCTCCTTCACTCATGAATGGTGGCTTGAACATCAGGTATGTCTTGACTCGTAGACCCGCATTCTGAAGATTGACAACTGCCCTCTTCCAGGATTTCAGAGTAAATCCCTTGTTGACGTGGAATTTCAAGACCTCTTCATCATGTGCCTCCAAACCAATAGCTACAGTGAATTCAGGATTGATTGATTTCGCCCAACTCAATTTCTCTTCCGTACATTGTTCGGTCCGACTCTCAATCACTAGATGCTTATTCATCTCATGGCATTCTCTGAGAACAGTTTCTTGAAAATCAACAGGTATCTCTCTATCTTCTAGCAATGAACCTGAAGTATACACCTTTACCATACCCATTCCTTCAAAATCAGATAATTTCTTTTTGGCAAATTCCCATTGAGCATGTAAATCTGCACTTTCAACATCGTCTCTTGTATCGTTGAAATATCCACAAAATGTACAACCGCTACTCCACCACCAATGACAACCCTTGGTCCTGAGTATGACAGTTGCAGCGGTGGTGGGACTTCCATCAGGCATCATTTCAGGGGTGTGATAAACAGTAGCTGGTTCGCTTGCGTCCCAAGAATGCTTCTTCTCCTGAGACCATTCTGTATTCTCTGGTGCTTTAATCAAATCATGGATGCGCAAAGCCGGCTCATCGTTGCCGACCAAGTTCAGCCGTTGGCCCTGAGACATGTGTACCATTACGTGGGCTGGGAACTGTATTGAAGAAGGCAACGCTTGCTCATTCTTCCTCAGAAACTCCTGTTGAACGGAATAGAATAGTCGAACCTGCATTAACGAATTGCCCCTTGGGGAAATCTGGATTCATAGAATCCGCGCCAATCACCTGAGGTTCAAATTTGTCGGCAGGAACCCTAAGGTCAACGCGGCTACCAACCCTGATCATCCCATATCTCTGTCCTCTTCGCATGACATCTCCCTCTCCACTCCAAGGAACGATTGTACGAGCAAGTGCTCCAGCGATTTGAGTCACTTCAACCCTCATTTTCCCAGTGGAATTAGACGAAGTTGCACATTCCAATACTGTTCGAACTCGCTCATTGAATTCACTTTCCTTCTTGAAGGCGGGAAGAAAAGGCCCCCTTCTCCTACCTTTACCAGTACGATGTTCCATTCTGACAATCTTTCCCGCCTCAGGAACTCTATTCACGTGTACATCCAATGGAGACATAAAAATCGCTATTCTCCACACATCGTTTGAACTCTCTTCTCCTTTGTCAACCTTGCACCATCGTTGCTCATTTTCAAATGTCAACGGTTCTGCTAAAGATTCGGGATACCATGTTCCGGTCAATGGGTTCTCTTCACAGTCTCCGGAAGATAACTCCTCTTTGGAAGGTCTTCTTCCATTAGCCATTTCACGCACCACGAACATAACATGCCCATCTGCAGGAGAGACCAATACTCCCTCGTCCTTGGGAATTGGGCGGTCTGGGTCGCGGAAGAAATTTGCAAGGAAGGCGGACAACATCAATGTCAAGACTCCTGTCAAGGTTACTAGGTGCATAACTGGATCAACATACACAGCAACCAACAATGCGGCGATACCCATTGAAGAAGTCAGCAATACTGGAAGCGTTCCACCTCGGGCAAACAGGCCCACTGGCTCACCTCACTCTTTGTTGTCGTGATCTGCCCACGGGTCGACATCGTCGTCCCAAGTCGCAGCTTCCTTCACTTCACGAGGCTCGGCAGGTTCCTCTTCTTCAGCAGGCTCCTCTTCAGATTCTTCCTCAGTTTCTTCTTCGGATTCTTCCTCAGCCTCAGCAGCCTCTTCGCTTTCTTCTGGCGCCTCTTCGACGGATTCCTCTTCGTTCTCCTCTTCTGCAGGAGTTTCTTCAGTGGATTCTTCGGATTGAGAGGCTTCAATAGATTCCGCCTCTTCAAGCGTCATCTCTGCAGCCCTAGCCTCGATGAGATCATCCATGCGATCTGTAATTGCCCTCTGCATGTGTTGGCTTTGTCTCTCAGCCTCGACAGCGCGCTCAATCAATTCATAGCGCTCTTTGATAGCCTTGTTCAAATCCTCAAACAGGGCCATGTGATCAACATACCAGTCATCTCTTGCCTTCATCTCGACGACAGCCAACTTGAGGTCATTATCCAATTCCTCAGCGATACCGAAGACCTTACCCAATCGCTCCTTTTCACGAGTGTATTTCTCTTCCATCTTCTGTAATTCTGGCTCAAGGAAATCAACTTGCTTAGTGGACTTGGTTGCTTTTAACTCCAAATCTCTGATGCGATTATCTTTTTCTGACAACAAAGCCTCAAGACTTTCTTTCTCGATCTCTCGCTCAACTATCTCCTTCTCAAGAACCTCGATTTCAGCCTTCAGATTGACTAGTTCTTTTTCCTGTGCCTCATAGGCATCATACAGCTTCAAGAGCCGTTCGGTCTCCTCCCCTAAACGGTCTTCTAAATCGCTGACCTGCACTACTGGAGTCTTCTCACCGTCTTCATCATCACCGGACATTGACAACACCGGAGGTCTATCCTCCATCTACCCCCACTCACCTAGGCATTATCAAGCCGACGCATCAAAGGCCACTATTTTCGCTACCCGTGATGTGTTAGATCATTCGCGATAGAATCTGTAGCAATTACCAATTCACGTGCAATACTAACTTCACCCATCGAATGGCCTGCATCTGGAACAATAACCAAGTTACTGTTGGGCATTGCTTGATGTAATTCCCACGCACTTCTGGTAGGACAAACCATGTCATAACGACCTTGGACAATAACTGTAGGAATGTGTTGAATTTTTTGAATATGGTTCAAAATATAACTTTCTTCGACAAATATTGCATTTGTGAAGTAATGGCATTCTATGCGAGCAAATGCAACAGCGAAATCCAAGTCCTCCGCTTTATCGAGATATTCCGGATCGGGAAATAGACGACTAGTAGCCATTTCCCAGCGAGTCCATTCTTTAGCCGCCCCACGGCGAACTTCTACATCATCACTAGTTAGACGGCGATAATATGCTTCAATGAGATTATCTTGTTCATCCATAGGAATATGTTGCTGATAAGGCTCAAAAGCATCTGGAAAGACATGGCTTGCCCCATCTTGATAAAACCAATACAATTCGGATTTTCTGCACATAAATATGCCGCGAAGCACTAGACTCAGAACACTTTCAGGATGATTTTGTGCATAGATAAGAGAAAGAGTAGAACCCCAAGAACCGCCAAAAACATGCCATTTTTCTATGCTTAAATGGGTTCGTAGAGTTTCGATATCTCTAACCGAAGCCTGAGTATTGTTGTCTTCAAGTTCAGCATATGGAACTGAATCTCCACAACCTCTTTGATCAAACTGGACAATGTTAAATGATTCAGGATTGAAATACTGACGATATGATGGCTGACTTCCCCCTCCGGGGCCTCCGTGGATAACTAAAACCGGAATGCCTTCTGGATTACCACTTTGTTCCCAAGCAATAGTATGCAAAGAAGAAACCTCTAGCATACCTTTAGCAAATGGTTCAATGGGTGGATAAAGTACTTCACTCAATTTCACGGAAGTGTTTAGCATACAAATCGCTCCTTGATAGGATACCGAGTAGAGGCATTATTGAAAGCCAATTCGCTTGACCCCTCTCCATGGCAGAAGATGGGGTTGGATGGAGAAGCGCACCCGAGGTATTCCATGAATGGGCCCTCATTGGCAAGGACGAAGGCATGGAAAAGGGGCATGCTGCCGCCGTAGAGGAAATGTTGAGCCACGCTTTGGCAATTGCTTCTAGCCTAGGCAACACATTCACAGCTTTGGATGTAGGATGCGGAAATGGTTGGGTTGTTCGAAAGATGGCTGGGCATCCACATTGCTCGCTTGCTGTTGGAATCGATGCCGCTCCTTCAATGATTGACAAAGCCAAGAAATTGGATTCAGAAAACCAGTATCATTTGGTAGATATTATGCAATGGACTACAGAACACTCCTTTGATCTGATTCACAGTATGGAGACAATGTACTACCTCGAGGATCCTGTCAAAGGGATTCAAAGGTTATCTGAATGGCTAAAAGAAGATGGGGTGTTGGTCATTGGAGTAGACCACTATGCTGAGAATGCACAAAGCCTTGATTGGCCTGAGAAAGTGAGGACAAGGATGACGACTCTGAGCGAATCCGAATGGATTGACTCATTCAGTACTGCTGGACTCTCAGATGTCAAATCTTGGAGGGCTGCCCCAAAGGAAGGGTGGCCTGGTACATTGGTAATTGCAGGTCGCAAGTAATTACCGTGGACCGCATAATTTGATCGTTCCCCTATGATGTGGGCAAGCATTGCATATTGCTGCGTCTTTACTTGACAAGGGTTCTATCTGTTCATCTGTAGGTCCCAACACTCTCATTCTCGACAGGGTTGAGAGCAATTCTTCAAGTTGAGATTGAGACTGTGGCATCAATTCCTCTCCCTCATCGACCAAACGACCATTCGCCGCGACATAGATCGCTGGTGGAAGCAAGCGGCGAACTACAGAACTCGAGGCTTGCTGATATTCCAAAGCGAGGCAATACAGTGCCAACTGCATCCGATGCTCAGCTAGTAATTCCTGTTCTTGATGAATAAGAGAATCTGAACCAGAAACCATCTGTAGAGGGTGACCTTTCTCTCTATCTAACGGGTTGAACGAAGCGCCGCAACCTCTAGTCTTCAAATCGATAACAAGGTATGCTACCTCACCATTGTCATTAGCCAAAGCCAAAACCAAATCTATTCGGCCAGTCATACTGGTTACAACAGATTCTATCTCTGCGACGGGTGTCTCGCCAAATGGAGTCCAGATGTTCAATGGAAGGTTCTCAGCTGTCAACAAACCAAGATCGAATGGGACTTCAGTACGTAGCCCTTCAACATTCCATCCTCTGTACTTCCCCGACAAACAAGCCTGTCCCAATTCTCCATCCATCAATATCTTCGCGAGTTCGTATAATCTCTCTATGGTTGCATCCTCATTGATATCGGGCATTTTGTATTCTTCAACTACTTGTTTGATTACATCTCTATCCAACATCGTTCCACTAGAATATAGCGACCAGTCTTGGGGTAAATCAGGACTTGACTCAACCTTATTTACAGGATTAGGCAACCCTACCTCGACTAATCTGTGGAATAGAGTTCCAAGAGTTGCAGCATCTGGTAACCCATTATCCTCCTCTATGAAATCAACAATTCCCAATGGTTCACTGGGCCATCCTTGGTGGGTCTCTAACCAATGCCTACGCAAACAGGAAGATGCAGTATCAATCGATGATGGTGCAAAGCGAATACGGCGTCTTCTTTTGGCAACGACCGGAGATTGAGAAGAAGTAGCCTCTGAGATTAGGCCCTGCTGATGGTTGGTCATTCTCTGCATGAGGCTTTGAGCCTCAATTGATTCTGTCATGAAACAAGCGGGTTCGTGGAATATACTGAGGCGCGGACCTCCTGTCAATCCCAATCCTGAGTCAGAACGTAGTGCTGCAGGATCAAGATACAAAGTTCGATCAGGTGAACCATCTTCTGGAGGGTTCATTTCTCCATCAACAGAGTTGATCAACCAAGGTGAATGCTCATGTTGATTGCATATTGCTGAAGCCCTCATTGAATCCAGCAACATTGTCCCCATACTTCTTCGCGAACCGGGGCGGTGCTGAACTTGTATCACACCATTCACTAATTTTGCGTCTTTACCGGGACTGCCGACAAGTATCAAATGACTCTTGACACGAGTCATTGAAACATACAACAATCTGCGAGTTTCTGCTTCGCTCTGAGCCTCTAACAATGATTCTGCCAATAGCCACAACCCATGTGCTGACAATTCACCTGTTTTCCATGGCTTTGCTCGACCTGCTATCAATTCAGGAGTTACAATGAGGTGGTCTCTTGTGGTGTTGGCCACTGACCTTCGCCCTGCTTGGAATAGTCCAGCGAGTACCACCACTTTGGACTGGAGACCTTTCGCTGCATGGATTGTCATCAACCTTACACAACCACCTAGCGCAGGGGCCTTTGCCGCAGGTCCATCTTTACCCAATGCACTCAACTTCTCCAGCCTTTCATGGATTCTTGCCAGATCTCCTCCATTCCTTGATACGAGGTTTTTGAGTAGATCGATAAACATCTCAACCTCATTTCGCGCTGAAGGCTCGGGCCAAGCAAGTAACAAATCCGAATGGTTGACTGTCTCTTCAACCGCTTTCAATACATCACCTTGTATCGAATGTCTATGCCACCTCTGCAATAGGTTCCTCTCAATATCTGTTCTCGCGTTTTCGATTAGTGCCTCAAATGGATGCTTGTCTAGTTGCGACAACGTCTGAGTCAATCGAGAATCTGGCCAACCTAGTAAGCCAGAACGTGCCAAAGATACTACCAAATCTCTTCTGCCGGGATTCGATAAGGCACCGATGAGACTACGCAATGCTCTACACACCGGCCTATTGAGCAATGGTCCTAACTTGTCTGCAGTGGCTGGAATCCCCCATGCCTCTAAGCGCTTCATCAAATCATCAATATGAGTCCTAGTTGGCAACAAAACCATGATGTCCTCTGGAGCAACTCTTTCCACAGTAGGAATTTGCACCCATGATGGTTCAGATTCTGAATGGGTGGAAATCTGAGTTGAGACTCCATTGATTAGGCAATACAATCGTTGAGCAATCATCTCATTCTCTAGATGAGCATCCTTGGCTTTTGGTAATGAAAAGGGGTCTAGGGATTGAGCAAGATTAGAGCCAGGATCTGCTGCCTTTCTACGTACTGGCAACAACCATTCTAGATGGCCGCGCTTCTCAACATGGAATGGACGGAGGTGCTGTGGAATAGCATACCAAGAGCCTTCCAATCCCCGATGCCTTTCCGAGAAAACATCTTCACATAATGAATTGATAGTGAGTAACAAGCCCTCATCAGTTCTATGATTTGTTGAGAGATCAATGTGGCCTTCGGACCTTGCTTGGCTCATCTCGTGTTCCGAAATACTACCATCATCTTCCAAATCAAATCTCCACCAAGAATACTCTTGTTCGTATTTGGTGCGATCATATTTGTCGGCTGCAACAAATGTTGATTTCTCTCCACCGCCTCCTCCTGGTGGCCTTGGATCTCTGCTCATCTCAAGAGGGCGAAGATCATGTATTCTCGGTTCATCGTCCCATTCCTTTCTATTCGCCTCTCGAATTGAAGTAATCGCATTTCGCATCACGGTCACTTGTGCTTGTCTGAATCGGTAGATACTCTGCTTTACATCTCCAACTAGACATATGGTTGGGTCCCAAGGGCCTTCGGGAGGGGATATTTCTCCGGATTCAAGTCCACGTCTACCCCAAAGTCTAGCCAACAATCTCCATTGTTGTGGATTAGTATCTTGGAATTCATCGATGATAAATGCGCGGAATCTTCTGCGAATATTCTGAACAAGATGCCAACGCATACTGAGATCGGCAACAGCCCTCTCATCCTCTGTACAGGAAAGAGCCCTCGCTACATGAGTATCCTGCCACGGTTCATCTGGTAAATCATCCAAGGCTGAAACCATCTCTCTAGGATACCATGTCCTGCATATGTCAGGACACCTAGTCAACAACAAATCTTCAGCCATTCTTTGCATATCCGAATGATCATGCACTCCTGATTGACGCTTCAATTGCACACGAATCATACTGACTGCTCTTAACACTGCAAACAGATCTTCCATCATTCCCACTTGCAATTCTGCGGACATTCTTGGGCTATCTTGTGGGGCTGAAAGCGGGATTTCGTCGACTGCTTGAGGATTCATCTTTGTGCCGATAGGTGCAGGATTTGGAAGCGCTGAATCATCATGCAATGCTGCGGCGCGGGCGACTAAACGCAATCGGTTACCTACCGAAGTTGACAGCAATCTCTCGAGTTCTTCAATCTGGTCAAATGCATTTTTCTTGACATCTTCTCTGATTTCTTTGTCAATGCTTGACCACCTACCAATTCCACTATCCCAACCTCCAGTTTGGTTACCTTTCGGGGTCATACCTTTCGGAAGAACGATGGGTCTTGTCTCATCGTATTGCTTAGGAGAACACATGGCCATAACTAGATGATGGCACCATAGTAAACAGTGCCAGGCATCGTCACTCGGACCTGTCTGCAATAATTCATCGATGGCGCGTAAACGTGTATCGGCAGCTAAACCTGCAGCCATTTCTAAGGCCGCTTGCTGAGTTCTTAGAACATTAAGCCAGGCGCTAGCATGAACAAAGAGTGAATTACTCAATACGAATAAATCTGGAACCATAGAAAGTAGTAACTCGGATATTGCTAGTGAAGGATCTCCGCCATTTCGCCTCCGATTTTTCAGCCAAGATTTTTCAGCCTCTTCAACGAACAATGATTGTTTGATTAGTCCATTGATTATCGTGCCAGCAGTATTTCGAGAGCCCATTGCCATTGCCAGTCTATCTCTAGCCTGGATTAGTTCCAGTACGTCGCCGACAAGGCCTGCATCAAGTGCATCAGATTCACTTTGTAGAGACCACAATAGATTGATTGCTGCTTCGTTCAGCAAGAATCCTTCCTCTTCAGACATATTCTCGGAAGCGGGTATCTCCTTGACTAGAGACATGTGAGGTGCTACCAAACGCGAAAGGAAACTATCAATGGTTCCAATTGGGGCGCTTTCCAACATTGAGGTCAATTGCTCAACAAAACCCTCTTTGCGCAATCGTGGGTCAACTCTCTTGCTACTATCTCCATCTGCTGTTGCCGCTAAATCTGATAATTTCGAGCGTATCTTCTCCTTCAACTCAGCGGCAGCCTTCACCGTGAAAGTAATCGCTACGGTTTCTGCCGGAAGCAAACCATTCCATTCCTGAACATCCTGTTGTTGCCTCTTTGGAATTCGTAATGCACCTTGTCCTGATTGTGGTTCTCTGGGCCCTTTTGGCAAGAGTCGGCTTGCTCGTTGATCTTCGCACAGCAGATGTTGGATATATCGAATCGACATGACAGTAGTCTTCCCTGTTCCAGCACCAGCATCAATAATCAGATGGCGATCAAGATCAAGACCGTGACATTGACTTCGATTCAAAGTAGTCATGCAAACCCTCCTTTGAATGCTGAGTCGAGACCACAAGGCATTTTCACAGGGCAATATCCGCACATTTTTGCAGATGGTGTGGGGTTGACTTGGCCTGAAGATGCGGCATCAGCCACTCTTCCTGAGACTTCCAAACGGTATCGTAACCATGCTCTGAAAGGAACGCTGCTAGGATTCTTATGCGATTCACCGCGTCTACGGTGAAGAGGAGCTACTATCTCGGTTGACTCATCAGTCAATTCTTCACCAAATTCGGATAATACAGATGTATCGACCTCAAGTAGATGCTTTGTCCCTTCACCAACCTCTGACACTCCAACTGCAACAACTCGATCTCCTGGGTTTGCTAATTCCCACGCCCTAGCATAAAGTGCCAACTGTACTTCTTGTAACAATGCCTTACGATGACGTTTTCCTGAATCTCCTTTATCTGGGCCGGTAATGCTCTTGATTTCTCGGATAATGATATGCCGTAATGATGGATCATTGTCCTCTTTGTCGATATCCAGTGGTACAACCTCGGCCTTACCATCAGTTCTTTGCCAACCATCTTTCTGAGGTAAGATCTCAACTCTATCTATCCTTCCAGAAAGGCCGAAACTCCAGGAATCTTCTGGGAATTCAATCGAAGGTTCGACATTGATTATTGAAGGGTCTCCTTTGCTCGATTTTAATTCCCATTCCATGCTGAGAACTCCGCTACCAGTCAGCCCCATCTCTCGAGTCAACATAGCACCCAATCTACCAGAGAGAATGATGGGCGACTCTCCATCTCCATCTTCCCATTCGTTCAACTCTTCCAATGTCAATCCTAACATCCTCCTCCGCCTATGCGAAGCAACAGCATCTTCCCGTGCTAACCATGGTGCAATCTGTAGAGCATGTCTGAGAGCAATCGACATTATCTCCGGTAAAGATAGTCCTGCACTCGCTAGATTAGGGCACTTCTGGTGGTCATTGATATCTCCTAATTGGAAGCCCATTACCTCCGCCATAGTCAAAGCCAATACGTCATGTACCAGAATTCCGCGTAATTTGCCATCCATATCGGTATCAAATGACTCAGGTTCTGCCGCCTTGAGTTGATGCTTCAACCACCCTTTGCGCGGACAATCCAACCAATCATGTAGACGTGATGCCGACCACCTAATCTCTGTTGATTCTTGTTGATCATGACCATTGCGCTTATCGATGGCTGCAATGCCAACAGGAGGGAGAATGATCGGTCTAATGTCAACGCTGGGAGTTCTCTTTTTCTTTGGATGAGAACGTCCAATAACTGGCCAGCGTTCATACAAACGTGGAGTGGGCACACCTTCGGGAATATTCCAACGATTTAGCAGTGAAAGGTCTTCGGTGGAAACAAGTGAGGCCCTCTCGCTATCATTGAGATAGTCACCCTCTGGCATGGCGGGGATACGGCTGCTTCTCTCTTCCATAATCAT